>CALDUE010000106.1 GCA_937923485.1 uncultured Saprospiraceae bacterium | reverse complement strand
AAAGAAAGGTTGGTGATCTCATCACAAATAGCCACTGGAGGAGTATTATCCTCTACAGTTACTTGTGTGGTAGCCGTTGCGACATTTCCACAGTTGTCAGCAACCGTGTAAGAAACAGTAACAGGTCCACCCAATGGAAGGAATGGAGCTGGAATTTGGAATCCAACTACCTGACCGTTAACCATTACAGGAGTCGCCTGACCTGCAGGAGTGTTCACTGTAACAAGGCTCATGTTAGTGCCTGAGCAATTGTCTGAAAGCGTAGGAACTGGAAGAAGTCCCGAAGAAGCACAAGTAGCATGAGGCCCCTGAGTAGAAACATTTGCAGTCAAATTAACTGTTGCCGGGACAGTTACGATGGGAGCTATTCTATCGCTTACTTCAATAATTTGATCATCAGTAAGGATTGAATTATCACACCAGTTAAGGACTCGCCAGCTACGCACAATTTTAAACGTCTCTGGAGCACCTGCGCATGAAGCCAACGTGTCATCTTCAAACGTTACGAGGTACTGGCAAAAACCACTTGTCGTACTGAAAATGTTGGGAACACCTGAGCCTGTAGTTTCGAGTACATCATCATCCTCTAGTCCGTTTACAGCTGGAGCAGCACAAGCGATACCTGTTCCACCGCCTTCAACTGTGAGATTGAAGGTCATTGGAGAGCCGTCGCGATCACCAAATGGGGCGCAAACAACAACATCATCTGCTCCACATACTAGACCAACGGTGATTGGATCATCGTCTTGACTAAAAGGAGTGGTAGTGTCGTCATCATCGTCATCCATTGAGCTTAACAAGCCATCGTTGTTATCGTCAGATGTGTCAAGTACACCTGCCGAACGCTCAGTCGGGCCAGTTACCGTGTTGTAGCAAGCAAACTGCTCACATGTCCACTCGATGTCACGCGGGAATGTAACAGGAGCTTGAGTAACATTGATATTTACAACAAATGGATCCGAAGAATTCCCATTTTGATCGAAAGCAATGAACGTGCGCTGGATAGAGATACCTGTACACAGGTCAGTACTGATAAAAGTTTCATCAGTGAGGCTGACTGTGGCAGCTGTACAGTTATCAGTCGCAGTGGGCGTTGCAATACCTGCGATGTCGTCAAGACAAGTAACATCAAACTGTTGAAGTCCAGTGAGAGTTGGGCCTAGCTTATCTTCAAAAGTTATGTTACTCCAGCAAGAATTTCCGCTTGCATCAAACACCTCTACTTGCAAGGTACGATTGACGAATACATAGCCGAGGCCATTATCATCTACACCGTCTATTAGTAGTGGTTCTGGACCACTCTCAACAATGCGGGCACCAGCCTTGAGCATTAAAGTGTACGGTCCATTGTTTAATGGTCCTTCAACAATTTCGTCAGCGGTAAGCATTACTTGACAGGCTTGGTCCACCGAAGTCTGCACACCAGGTTGGTTGCAGGTGATGGATTGAGCGCTGAGCATTCCGACCAAGGGGAACAAGGTCAGCACAATCAACAGTATGCGTTGAATTTTAATCATGGGGGTTGGTTTTACGCTTTCGCGTTATTGAGTTACAGATTTACGTATGCATTGACAAGCAATTGTCATATGCAAACAAGTAGTGCGCTCTCGCAAAACCGGTTATAGGTCTGCAATCACGCATTGAGCTGACTTTCGTAAATCGGTGTGGGAGCGCCTCGGCAAGGGGATCAGTTTTAGGCCGAAATTGCGCTTGAGGATTTTGGGTTCCTTCTTAGCGCGACGCAGGGGGATGGATTATAAAAAAAGCTAATATAAGATGAATGAATCAAACTACAAAGCTTGACCACTTTTACGGCCGCTATATGGGAAGGTTACACGAAAAAAGGCAGTTTCTCACAAGTGAGAAACTACCTTTAGATGTGCGCTCTCGACCTCAATGGGTCGTGATTATAATTTGCTAACAGCGAGTTGAAGCGCTTAGCGCAACCGGTCGGAGCGATGTTGGGCCAAAGGTAGTTGCATCTCTAATCCATAAAATACCCGCTCATTGGTAAAAAGAGATTTGTCTGTACACTGAACTATGAGCCCCAATTCAAGACTCAAGTCTCTGTTTTCGGTCATTTAACCAACTTTTGACTGCTTTTTCGTTTCTTATACGACATCAAGACGCAGCATCTCTATTTGCCTAGCTATTTTGCATATATGCAGCATAAAATTGCATTACTACTTCTATCAATTTGCTCCTTAGCGATAAGTCTTGACGCACACGGTCAACAGATTTCAATTGCTAAGTACTCGACAGATAATTTTGGTAGGCCGCTCATCACCATTCCCTCAGATAGCGACCACTACTACACGCTTTACGCTAGAAACGCTAACGACACCTCGTTTCACGCCGTTAGTATGGCTATTGGCACAAACGATAGTTTAACTTTATCAGAGTCATTAGTTGCGCTTCCGCAAAACAATTATCGTGTCCAGTCAACCTTGCTGTCAAATCCTGGCGATATCGATAACGATGGGATTGACGATGTAACTGAACTTCGAGGATTTCCAGATTCGTCGCCTATAAATCCAGCTCCGCCAGTACCTAGCATAAGCGGTGATATACTGCTTGAATCTTCTGTAGCTTTTTCTCGGTTAGCTAGAGCAGGCATCACAGGCGATTCAACTAATACCGATGAGTTGTACGCCGTCTCCAAGATCTATCTGACCAATAATGCATCAGATTCGATCAAAGGCTTTTTCGTCAACACCAATCAGCATGAGTTCCATGTCGATTTTGCCCGAGCTGTAGGTATTCCAACTCAACCCAACGGAGTGAGTTTTGTGGATGACATGCGAGGCACCATCATATTCCATCCTGAGGTGATTTCCAAAAACGGCGTCCGGGGAGTCTACTCGTTCCATTTCGGATTTTGGAACGCCTACTCCTTTGAAATCATTCAGCGTGCACATGATCTGCTTGCTGCCAACATGCCATTCCTCAGAGGAAACCTCGCCTATCGACCAAGATTTGAAATTGCACTCGACATCTACGAGGCCAATCGCGATTTATACGACGCCTCAAGGATCCAAGTTGTAACAGAAGACGAATTGTTTTCCGGGCTGAATTATTTAGCCTTGAATGAAGAAATTGGCTTTGGCAGACTAAGCATTCTTGACGCTGGCGAATCCCCTTCACCTTTTGATATCGTTATCAGTGAATCCGTTCCTGATGAACTTCCTCGTGTCGCGGGCATTCTTACTGGCTCGGTACAAACCCCGCTGGCGCATGTCAACTTACGCGCGATCCAAGATGGGATTCCAAATGCATACATCCGGGATGTATTTACCAATCCTGCAATAGAACCTCTCATCGGTCAGTTCATCAAGCTTACCGTTAGCAACGATACCTTCGAGGTTCGACTCGCAACACAAACTGAAGTAGACGATCATTTTGAGAGCATTCGTCCCGACTCTATTCAGGTTTTGGGCGCCGACCTTTCTCAGACGGAAATTCTCCCACTCGATCAAATACGATTTTCAGATGTCGTTTCTGTGGGTGCAAAAGCTTCAAACATAGGTCAACTTACAACCCTACCCTTCGTTCCAGGGACACTTCCAGAGGGATTCGCAATTCCTTTCTACTTCTATGACCGCTTCATGATCCACAATGGTTTTTACAACCACGCGGCTGCCTTTTTAGAAGATGACAGCTTTCGCCAAAACCTAGAATTCCAAGAGCAGGTACTCAGAGATTTCCGCAGAACTATCGAGTTCGGAATAATGCCTGCCGATCTTTTTGACGAACTTACTGAGCTGCAGGCCCAGTTCCCTGAGACCGAATTTATCCGCTGTCGCTCAAGTAGTAATAATGAAGACCTGCCTAATTTCAGTGGTGCAGGATTGTACGACTCCAAAACGCACCGGCCAGATGAGGGACACCTTGTAAATACGGTGCGCCAAATCTTCGCGGGACTATGGACCTATCGAGCTTTCGTTGAACGCGAATTCTACAAGATTGATCACCTCTCTGCCAAAATGGGCGTACTCGTACACCCTAGCTACAAAGACGAATTGGCTAATGGCGTCGGGGTTAGTACCGATCCACTTTACGGAACAGAGAATCAATTCTACCTCAACTCTCAGTTTCAAGAAGAGCTTGTGACCAATCCTGATGGCTCAGTCTCTCCTGAAGAAATTCTTCTCACTGATGCTCCGGCGGGAAGTGAATTGGACTACGAAATTGTGCGGCAATCAAGTCTTATCTCCTTCGGAGACCAATTGTTAGATTCTGCTCAACTCGTCAAAACAAGGGATTACCTCAAACTAATCCACGAAGAGTTCAAAGTACTATATGAAGCTGAAAACTCCCTGGATTTTGCAATGGAGATTGAATACAAAATCGATAAAAACAACCAATTTATCATCAAACAGGCTCGGCCTTGGGTTGGGTTTTCGCGTTCAGCTAACTCCGCTAGTATTCCCGCAGAGGCCATTCTCTCGTCAGTCTATCCTAATCCTGCCACGAGCTTTGTCAATTTCCCTTTAAACCTAGATCAGGACTATGGAGAAGTGTCCATCCATATATATGACGCAAAGGGAAGCTTAGTACAAACAAGCCAATGGAGCGATCTCAGCCCGGGCGAACAGCTTCTTCGTGTAGATTTTCCTGTCCAACCTGTAGGTATCTATTTCTACGAGATGCAAATTTCAAACGTGTCCAAGTTTACAGGCAGCATTTTTATACGCTAGAAGCTTAGCTTTAACTTTCCTCGGACGCCAATTCACCAAGAAGGTTTAGCAAACAAGGTCCCTTGGTAATGTGGGAAAGCTCTAAACATCCTCCTTCTAAAATTGTATTCCTACAACCCTCACCTTACCTTTGCGTTAGTTTTTTGATCAACTTGAACAGCACATGGCTATTATCATCACTGAAGAATGCATTAACTGCGGCGCCTGCGAACCAGAATGCCCCAACAATGCTATCTACGAAGGTGGCGTGGAGTGGCGCATGGCCGATGGAACAGGTGTAACCGACAGCTACACTTTAGAAGATGGCTCAGCGGTATCTCCTAGTGCCGAGAACGAACCTGTGTCGGACGACCTATACTACATCGTGCCTGACAAATGCACTGAATGCGTTGGTTTTCATGAAGAGCCGCAATGTGCTGCAGTCTGCCCAGTTGATTGCTGTGTTCCAGATCCTGAGCGCGAAGAGTCTGAAGAGAAACTACTAGCCAGAAAAGAGCGTCTTCACGTCTAAGATCATGTCAAATCTGTGGGCTACTTTGCCTGCATGAGTTTTACCATTGATATCGCCGATCAGGTTGCCCTTGTAACAGGCGGAACGAGGGGAATAGGTCTTGCCATTGCAGAACAACTAGCCATTGCTGGTGCCAAAGTCGTTGTCGCGAGTCGTCGTATAGAGACCGTTCGTGAAGCTGAGAAGACTTTAAAAGATAAAGGCTTGAATGTTACTGGACAAATCTGTAATGTTGGAGACACCGATGACCGCAAACGTCTCGTTGATGAAGTTATCAAGCTTCACGGTCAGCTAGATATTCTTGTTAATAACGCAGCCGCCAATCCAGTATTTGGAAACGTTGAAGACACAGAACCTTGGGCTTTCGCCAAAATCATGTCCATCAATGTGGAGGCTCCTTTTGAATTAGCCAAGCTTGCTCTACCCTACCTCAAGACATCAAGCCATGGCAACGTGTTAAATATAAGTAGCATTGGTGGTCTCACGCCTGAGCCCAAGTTGGGCATCTACAGCATGAGTAAGGCGGCCTTAAACAGCCTTACAAAAGTATTGGCTAAGGAATGGGGGAAACATGGTGTGCGCGTCAATGCTGTGTGTCCTGGACTCATTCAGACTGACTTTTCTGAAGCACTATGGAGCAATGACAAGCTCGTTCAGCACATGACACAAGCAACTCCGCTTGGACGTATAGGACAGCCTTCTGAAATAGGGCAGCTAAGCCTTGCAATCGTGAGTGGAGCGGCTGGCTACTGCACTGGACACCTCTTTACAGCAGACGGTGGCTACACCATCTAATAGCCCTCCTAGAATTTATAAAAACATTCATCATGACCTTAAGAGAAATTAAAATATTTGGCATTCTCGGATCCGGAACACTAGGCTGGAAAATAGGCCTACAGGCCGCTCTCTCTGGTTTTGAGGTACTGATGTTTGACATCTCCGCAGAGCAACTGAAGCGATCAACTGAGTTTCAGTCGAAGCTTAGTCGAAGACTTGAAAAAGCAGGAATAATAACAGACAAACATGCTGCGGAGGCGTTAACCCGCATCACT
The DNA here is from genome assembly GCA_937923485.1 of uncultured Saprospiraceae bacterium. Taxonomy (GTDB): domain Bacteria; phylum Bacteroidota; class Bacteroidia; order Chitinophagales; family Saprospiraceae; genus CALDTK01. The sequence goes on along the minus strand of CALDUE010000106.1, from coordinate 12,615 downwards.
ACAACAACAGACAGTGTAGCGTTCGCTTCAGCTGTGGACTTCGTAAGTGAATCGGTTACTGAAGACCTTGAACTAAAACGTCGCGTCTGGTCGAGTTTTAGCGGAAGCTGGAAAGCGCATACTGTGCTAACAACGAATACGAGCTACCTACTACCCTCGCAAATGGCAGATATCGTTGGAGATGAACCACGTTTTTGTGCCTTCCATTTCCATGATGTATTTGATGCTCGCGTAGTTGATGTAATGGGCCACCCGAAGACTTCTAGCGATGTAATTCCATTCTTGATGGACCTCGGAAGAAAGCTTAATCAAATTCCAGTACACGTTGAGCACGAAACCTCAGGCTACCTATTCAATGCTATGCTCATGGCTTACCTAGGTGCCGCGGGAAATTTGCTCGCCAAAGGAAAGGCAAGTGTTGAAGCGATTGACCGGTCTTGGATGGGCAACATGTCTACTGCAATCGGCCCCTTTGGCATGATGGATATCGTAGGTCTGGATACCGTCGATCATATTTTGAAAGTTCGTACAGACCGTCAGAGTATCGCCTTTCGAGGTGTTATAACTCCGCTAATAGAAGCAGGAAAACTTGGCGTAAAAAGCGGCGAAGGATTTTATAAATATCCGAAACCTAGTTACGCGGATACCGAGTTTCTGCTGTAAGACCAGGAGTATGTTGAATTATCCTAGAGTATGCATCGAGATGGTTTGCGAGAGCCTTGGAACCTAATCGAGAAAACCTTCCAGAAGGTAGTTCCTTGATGAGGCTGAGGAGCAAAGGTGCTCGCGGGGTAAGTTTGAGGAGTGAGGACAGATTTTCTCGAGAGTGTCGGAGGCTTGGCTGGCTGCAATTTCAATACTAAAGCAAGATCAGTGATGATGGTACAAACTTCACTTTACGCGCTTACCAGGAGTTGGTGTGGGCAGCCTCCATGCGTGTGTAAAGTTGATTTGAAACCTGCGGATCCAACCTGAACGCTCGACGAATTGAGTGAATACTCTCGGACCAGATCTTGTGTTTTCTCGAATGATTTCATTCCGCCCTAGGTCTAACCGTTGGGTGATTAGACCAATTCCAATTCTTGAGGTATATGCACTTTCAGGACTAACTAGATCGAAGGCAACAGTCGCGCTACCATGAAGGCCATTTTTCGCGTCTACTACAAAATCAGTTGTCGGGATTAGCCCATATCCTGCATTAGCAGTGGCACTAAATCTAGGTAGAAATTGGTACTCAGCTCTCGCGAATATCGGAAAGACGCGCTCTTTACTACCAGACTTGATGGTCATCACACCAAAGCCCCCTCCAACTTTTAACTGTGGAGCAACACCATAGAGATATGAAAGTGTCGCTGTAATCCCAGATTCGGAATTAGAAGAGCCAGCATCTCCATCACTGAGACTGAAATGAGTAGCTAAGTCCGCAGAAAACTGAGATGCCCCCCTGCTAAAATTCGGCTCCTGACGCAGAATCAAAGGAACATTTTCAACCGAAAGGTCCCTACTAAAGGCGGTTCCGACTGAACGATAAAAGGAATTAGAGGCGCCATTTAGCTGACTGCCCGATGTTAATTGAGCTAATCCAGCGCTGAAAGTGAAGAGGCCAGTAAATAGAATTAGGATAGTACGCATATGAAAAACCTTACTCTAAGGTAGTTTAAATAGCTGCATTGTCACAAAAGAATCATAACGGCACCTTGGAAAATCAATTCCTGCCATAAATTATGGAGAACAATAATTCAACTAGGTCTTCTACTTTCGCAGCATGGCAAGACATGTAAATGGCTCTGGACGCAAACCACCCTATACGAGAATGGTGTTTGCCATTGCGACGGTGCTGACGCTTCTGGGAGTATACGGCATGTTCCTCTATCAGGGGCGCTCACTGCTCAAAGAACTGAGGGAGCGCGTTACAGTTGTCGTCGAACTACGACCTTCGATTTTAGAGAATGATCGCATTGCCTTTAAGGCTTGGTTGTCCGATCAGGCTTTCGCCAAAACCAATTCCATCACCTTTGTCGATAAGGAAACGGGTGCTCAAAAGCTGAGAGAAACTTATGGGGAAGATTTCATGGATTTCAATCTAGAAAACCCCCTGTACGAGCTCTACACTTTTAACGTGACGGAAGCTTATGCTACTTCGCAAAAACTAGATAAGGTTAAAAGCCTAGTTGATGCAAGAGAAGAAAGCCTAGGTACTTACGTGGAGAAAGATTTAGTCAACTCGCTTTCTCAGAGAGTGTCCGTCATCGCTTGGATTGGGATTGTGCTTGGAGTTTTGCTGGTATTGGGAGTTGTCTTTCTCATCGTCAATACTACTCGACTGGCCTTGCTAAGCAAAGCGCAACTAATTAAAAACATGGAACTTGTAGGAGCAAGTTGGGGCTTCATTTCAAGACCGTTTCTAGTTACTGGCGCCAAGATGGGGGCGCTCTCTGGAGTTATCGCCAGTGGACTCTCCATGCTCGTGTCTGGTGGACTTTCTTCATGGATTCCATTCATTTGGCAACCCTTGTCAACCACTCATTTTATTATCCTTGCAACAATTTTGATCGTTCTCGGTCTTTTACTCAACTTTGCAAGCACGTATTACGTAGTACGCAAGACGCTCAACCTCCGGGTTGACGACCTTGCAGCACTCCGTTAAATCCTCGTTTCTTATGGCTAAGATCACTAAAAAAACTGTTCAAGGACGTCCGTCTGCTACTCCTATTGTTGATCTCCCTGAGACCAGCAATCGTGCTCCAAGCATGAATGATCACGAGACGTTGATTTTCGGTAAAGGGACTATTATCTGGATCGGAATCGGGGTCGGCTTGATGTTTTTAGGAATGATTTTGATGGCTGGCGGCTCTATGCCAAACCCAGATGTTTGGGATGATGAACTCATTTACAGTTTTCGTCGTATAACACTTGCTCCCATCGTCATCTTGACGGGACTTGGAGTTATTACGTACGCCATTCTGAAGAAATAAATGTGAGTGAACTCATAAGAGCCATTGTCCTTGGCATCGTCCAAGGGTTAACAGAATTTTTACCTGTCAGCAGTAGCGGACACCTAGAGTTGGCGAAAGTCATTTTAGGAGACACCGCCTTGGCAGAAGAGAGTCTACTCATGACGGTGGTGCTGCACTTCGCTACAGCCCTGGCTACAATTTGGGTCTTTCGTAAAGATGTCGGAAGTATTCTGAAGGGAATATTTACCAGACAGCGAGAAGATTTAGACTTCGCTCTGAAAATTTTTCTCTCGATGCTGCCTGCCGCCGCGGTTGGGGTTCTTTTTGAAGAAGAACTCAATGCCCTGTTCAATCAGCGCATCATGTTAGTTGGCTTTATGCTATTACTGACAGGTCTACTACTGTTTCTCGCGGACAAAGCCAAAAACACGAACAAAGGTGTTGGCATTAAGGATGCGCTTATCATTGGCATTTCACAGGCGGTAGCCATACTTCCTGGTATCAGCCGTTCGGGAGCAACGATCTCAACATCTGTCCTACTCGGTGTGGATCGCTCAAAAGCCGCTCGTTTTTCATTCCTAATGGTCGTCCCGCTCATTTTCGGAAAGATCGCAAAGGACTTGCTAGATGGCAATATCATGGCGCAAGCGAGCAACTGGCAGCCGTATACCGTAGGGTTTCTGGCAGCATTCATCACAGGTATTTTTGCCTGCACGCTGATGATTCAATTAGTAAAGCGTAGTCAACTTCGCTATTTCGCTTATTACTGCTTCGTAGTTGCTATTCTTGCGATCGGCTATGGATTGATGCAAGGCTAGTCGCGCATTCGTTCCAAGCTTTCTAGGCATATAGATTCCCCTGTACTTCTACGGGGCGAGCTTACGCCAAAACCTGTTTTCGCGAAAGCATGATCGAGCACTCCCAACTTCCTTATACTGAACGCAGCTTTGATTTTGTTGCTGGCGAACTTCTCTTGATCGACAAGCCCAAAGGCTGGACAAGTTTTGATGTTGTTAATCGCATCAGATACCGCCTTCGCAAGATTACAGGTATCAAAAAAATAAAGGTTGGCCACAGTGGCACCTTGGATCCTATGGCTACGGGCCTCTTACTTATTGCCACTGGAAAGTTCACCAAGAAACTTACGGAGCTTACAGGGCTGCCAAAGGTCTATACAGGGACGATCTGTTTTGGCGAAAGCACACCGAGCTACGATGCTGAGACAGAAGCAGACCACAACTACCCTACTGATCACATTACAGAGGAGCAGCTCAATGCTTTGGTAAAAGCAAAATTCTTTGGTGAGATCGATCAAAAACCGCCGATTTTTTCAGCCATAAAGGTTGGAGGCAAGCGTGCGTACAAATCTGCTCGTGCGGGACAGGCGGTAGAAATCCCGATGCGACGAGTCGTGGTAAGTCAATTTGACCTTACGCGGTTCGAAATGCCTCAGGTTGACTTTGTCGTGGCTTGCTCAAAGGGGACCTACATCCGTTCCTTAGCACATGATCTAGGACATGCTGCTGATTCAGGTGCTCATCTCTGCGCACTAAGAAGAACGAAGATCGGAGATTTTGATATTGAGACAGCGTATGATTGTAATGCGTTTGCAGAATGGTTGGATGCAAAGATTGAGGGCGGTGCGCACGTTGGCAAGCCTTAAGGACTCACGGCGTTGGGATGACTAGCTAATACGCATGCAACGCTATTAACGACTACAAAAAACTCTGCAAAGCATACTTCCACGTTATTTTCCAAGCTTCTGTGAAAGCTTTTAGAGCCTGAGCTGTACACCTTTTTGCTCGAATAGAAATAGGTGACTTCGTTAGTCACACCACCTATGCACACCTGCAACTGTGCACAATCCTATAAAATGAAAGCACCGAAGAAGCCTCTGAAGGAAAGCAAAGGGCTTGCTAGTTTGATAGCATCCAACCTATCCGCCCCGATAGGAGGAACAGTTTTACAAGATCATCATGATCTTTTCGAAGTGACTGAAAATGCGTAGATTACATTTCATAGATTGAAAGTATGAGGTAAAGAAGGGTATATGCATGATCCGCAATTAATCAAGAATTAATACTTCGAAAACTAAATTATAACCACTTCTAAGCAATAACTGAAGGATACCCTCCACTCTATCCTAGACTTAGGAGCTGGTGGAGGTTCAAAAGCATCTGTAATAGACCTTAATAGGGAGAAAACACAATGCTCAGATAATTCAACAAGCCCAGCTATCGACCTACCTGAATTCAACTACCTCTACGTCCAAGCTTCGCAAATCGCTCACGCAGGACAAGGACTGTTTACAGCCATTGATTTCTATAAAGGGGAGGTCGTGTCTATCTTTAGAGGAGAAACCCTAGACGAACTAGAAGCCGACAGGCGCATAAGGCTGCTTGAAGATCAATACTTCATCGTCCTCCTAGACGGACGAATTCTCGACAGCAAATACACAGACTGCTTCGCGAAATATGCGAATGACGCGGAAGGTCTAGAGAACAATGAATTTAAGAACAACGCGCATATCACCTTGGATGATGATAACGAGGTTTGTATCGTAGCTACTAGAAACATCAAGCTTGGGGAAGAGATTTTTTGCGCCTATGGAAAGTCCTATTGGGAGAAGCATGGTCGATAGATTATTAGCCTCTTCAAAGCGCTATTAAAACCGATCTAGATGAGTGCACACTGTTCTTACGCTACAGTCTCAAAAGCCTAGTGTATATTGCTTTCAAGGACCCAAAATGGGATCATCATCACGGTATGGAATCGCAGAAATCGACAACAACGGTGAGCGGCGAAATTCCAACACTAGAAATTTGAGATGCTAAAACTTTTCAGGAGAAACAAAGCAGACATAGATTCACTCTCAGTGCCCAATTTTGGCTGGGAACTGATAAAGGAAAGTGATAGCATTAGACAGTGGATCAATCCTGAGAAGACCACGGCTATCTCTGTAAACTTTTTTGATGCGGAGCCAGATATCCCATCACCTAAAAATTTAGATCAGTTAAGAAAGTTTTATAGGGATCAAATCATTCAGCAGAATGGCGGGCTAATCGAAGTTAGTGTGTCAGAGATAAAGGGTTTTGAGAGCGTTAAGACCATTTTCAAAATCCCGCAAGAACCTAAAGGCACGATGTACCTAGCCTCCTTGGTATTTCCTTTCCGAAAATTCAGCTTTGTCGTAAAAATTCAAGTCCCAGAAATGGGGATAACAGGGATCAGAGAATTAGCTATATCAGAAAGACTGTTAAGTCAAAATGAAATTTCAAAGGGCGAGTACGGGTTTATTGGCTGGTCAAGAGATCCATACGATGCAAGTGTTAGAGGAGGAGAACAGATGAATAAATCAGAAGAGGAGATTTATGATGCTGAATTCCCTGACCATCCCTTAAGCATCATTAGAAAAATACTTGAATCAATTGAAACACAAGTTGAGTTCGGGACTAAGCTTGAAAGGGCGAAGAAGTTGATTGATTGATATTAATTATACAGGCGCTCAATCACTACGCTGGCAAATGCCGTGTCTACTTTACATTTCACAATCGTTAAACCTACTCCTCAATTACCTCCCACCTCGCGCTCAGCAGGAATTACCAGCACTTCACCGTATTCTACAGGTAAAGCCTTCAGTGGTTTTCCATCTGGAGTGAAACCAAACTCAAAGGCTGTAAGGTGCTCATCGAAAACGCCGATCTTTTTATCGGTTTTGGCGGAAGCTGCCATTTCTAAACTCAACGGCCAGTACAGATTCTGATCGATAACATCGATGCGACCGATGCGAATGGCCTTCTTGGAATTGTAATTACGATATCCTGTGTCAAAACCTAAATCCAACGCATAACACTCATTGTGACCTTGGCTAATAGAGAATGAATCAATTGACTGCTCTGCTTGGCGAATCCAAATACGATTAGGCGTGTACTTCGCCGTCATGTGTACAAGCTCTGCAAATTCAGTTCCTGTCGTGTGATCGCCCTCATGGGTCACGATCACAAGCTGGACATCAGGTTTTATCGAAGAATATTCAGTCAAGCGCGATCCCTTCAGCCGATTCGTCCCCGGAGCCGCAAGCAAGCCTGCAAAAGCCCTCGGAAACCCAAGAGAATCTTCCTTCGCCATCATATAAGCAGATAGCGTACCTCCATAACTGTGACCTACATACGTAATTCGCGAGGTGTCGACTGGCAAAGCTTCTCTAGCAATCAAGTCAAGTCCACCCTTAATTCCAGTCGCTGCATTTCTCGCGAACTTTTGCGGACTGGTCAATACGATGCTCCGCTGAAACCTTGGAAAAATAACGGCATTTCCCGCCTCAACAAGTTCACGTAACCAAGCGCCATAATTGACAGGATTGATGCCGCCGAAACCATGAAGAAAGACCACAAGTCCTAGCGCGTCACCCTCCGCAACAGATTCGGGGGTAAACACGAAGTATCCATCCGCCTTCTTGTACTGATCGTATACCTCAATGCCCTCTGGCTTAAGGTCGAATTTTGATTTTTGAGCAGCCAACTGCACGCTGACTAGAGCAAAAAGCAAGCAAAGTGTAAGTGCGCGTTTCACGTAATACAAACGTACAGCATCGCAAACAGATGAGTCTATACCCTAAAGTGATACAATTTGACCAGATATGCTGCGCCGTGCTAGTTTCGCAGCAATGGGTGTAATCAAACCTACAGGAATTATCGGAGCAGGCGCTTTTGGTGTTGTCATAGCCAACGTAGCGGCGACCAACGGTAAAGTCCTACTCTACACGCGCAACCGCAATCTTGCTGAAGAGGCTCAAAGCACCCGGAGGATTCGTGGCTACAACCTCGAACCCAACATCGAAATGACCTGGAATGTCCAGGAACTCTGCGATCGCTGTGATCTAATACTGCCTATCGTGCCATCGACCGCCTTTCGTAAAACAATCCGCAGCTTTGCTCCCTTTCTCACTCCACGCCACTTCGTAATCCACGGCACAAAAGGATTTGATGTACCTATAGAGCGAGGTGGGGAATGGAAAAACATGAAGCTAGGACGAAAAGACGTCCATACCATGAGCGAGGTTATTCAGCAGGAATCTACCGTCCTTAGAATTGGATGTCTCAGTGGACCAAACCTGAGTAGTGAAATTAGAGACGGCCAGCCTACGGCTACTGTGGTGGCCAGCAGCTACCAAGAAGTTGTTGATGCCGGCAAACGCGCACTCTCTACAGATTCTTTCCAAGTTTTCGGTTCGCACGAATTACTCGGAGCTGAACTCGCCGGTGCACTTAAAAATGGACTCGCTATTGGTAGTGGTATTCTCGCCGGACATGGTTTCGGTAAGAACATTCAAGCGATACTGCTAACTCGTGGCCTCGTTGAGATGGTCAACCTCGGGAAAGTTATGGGTTCACCTAGCAACGCCTTCCTAGGCTCGGCAGGAATAGGTGATTTGATTGCAACGGCCACTTCTGAAGACAGTCGAAATTTCTCTCTTGGATACCGAATCGGAAAAGGAGAGGACTTGCAGAAAGCTACGGACGGATCGCTTATACTTACTGAGGGTGTGCGTACGCTCCGTATCGTGAATCAACTTATTCGACATTACCGAATTCACCTCCCAATCTTTAAAACCTTGCACGCCGTCACCACCGAAGGTTATCCCGTTGAACGAGCATTAAAGTTTTTAATGACCTATCCGTATGACGTTGACGTAGACTTCGTTTAACAGGTACCTAATCTTTTCCAACAAATAGCGACCTTCCCGCTTTATAGCCCCCACTATGCAAGCAAAATCAACCTTTCAAAAGATCTGGCCAACCGCGCTCGCTATTCTCTTGATGCTCGTAACGAGTATGGCCTTCTTCAGTCCGCAGCTACAAGGCAAAATCATTCCGAGTGGAGATATTATTTCGAATAAAGGAATGGCCAAGGAGTTGCAGACCTATGAAGATGAAACAGGCAAACGAAGCTTGTGGACCAACTCCATGTTTGGCGGAATGCCCGCTTATCAAATCTATGCATCTGAGCAAGGGAACCTGCTGAAGTATGTAGAAAGAGCACTTCACTTAGGATTTTCCCGTCCAATCAGCTACTTCTTTGCGCTTATGCTCGGCATGTTTTTGCTACTACGCGTTATGGGAATCAGCGCTTGGCTAAGCCTCATAGGAGCAATCACATTTGGGCTCAGTGCCAACCACCTCACACTATTTGAGGCAGGACACATGACCAAGCTGCGGGCGATCAGTTTCATGGCCCCTACCCTGGCCGGATTGATACTCTTGTTTAGAGGTCAAACTTGGCTGGGACTTGGACTCTTCTCTATGGCTTTGGGATTGAACATCTACGCCAATCACCCGCAGATGACCTATTACCTCGCAGCAGCCTGCGGGTGCTTCGTGGCTTTTCGGTTTATCAACGATTTGGGCAAAGGACAGCTTCCCCGTTTTGCAAAAGCGCTTGGACTTTCAATTCTCGCGGCAGGCCTCGCTGTTGGCGCCTCCTTTAGTAAGCTCTCTACTACGGTGGAATATGGCAAAGACACTATGCGCGGTAAGCCAATTTTGGAGGCTGCAGCTGGCCAAGCCGTAACCAGTTCAAGTCAGGTAGATGGGTTGGAGTGGGAATACGCCATGCAATGGAGTAACGGCCTCATAGACGTGTTCGCCAGTTTCGTGCCCGGAGCGGCGGGAGGTGGCGGAGCTACTGCTGTCGCTAAGGACGGACCGTTTGCGAAAGCATTAAAAAAACAAGGTGCTCAGGTGCCTCGCAATTTGACTTTACCACTTTACCACGGTAAACTTCCTTTTACAGCCGGCCCTGCCTACTTCGGCGTCCTCGCAGTATGGTTGTTTATTCTTGGAATGTTTTGGCTTAAGCCTGGCTGGCGTTATTTCTTAGGGAGTGCAGTCTTAGTCACCTTGCTACTTTCGATGGGTAAAAATGCTGAGTGGTTCAACCGACCACTTTTCAATATTATTCCATACTTCAACAGCTTCAGAGCTCCTAGTTCGGCGACAAGTGTAACGGCCTTTCTAGTGGTTGCTGGAGGCTTTGCTGCCCTTTGTCAAGCACTCCTAAAAAGAGATGAGGAAGATAGTTTGGTTTCGCTCAACACCTTCTACATCGGTACAGGAATCACTGCTGGACTTCTTCTGCTACTCGCCTTCGGAGGATCTCTTTTTACAGACTTCGTAGGTTCATCAGATGCTCGCCTTGAATCAGCGGGCTATCCAATAGGTGCCGTCTTGGAAGAACGCGTCGCATTTATGAGAGGATCTGCTCTTCGCGGACTTGGATTCGTGGTCATAGCTGCCGGAATACTTTGGGCTTGGCTCACAAAGAAGATCGGAATGATGCCCGTCGTAGTTGTAATCGGACTGCTATCCATCTTCGATGTATGGTCTGTAGGCAAGCGTTATTTGAACGAGTCTAATTTTAAACCTGCGCGTCAATACGCGGCGCAGTTCGCTCCACGAAAGGTTGACGAACAAATTCTTGCCGATACCGATTTGAGCTACAGAGTGTTGGATTTAAGCGTAAATACCTTTAATAGTGCTTCTGCTAGTTACTACCACAAGTCAGTTGGAGGTTACCACGCGGCAAAACTGCAACGTGCCCAAGACCTTATTGAGCGCCACATAAGCAAAGGCAACCAGCCGGTGCTCGACATGCTGAATACGCGCTATGTAATTGGTGGACAGCCTGGTCAAGAGCAAGCGCAGCGCAATCCAGGAGCCTTAGGAAATGCCTGGTTTGTGAAGTCGGTTCAGATCGTCCCTTCAGCAAACGCAGAGATCGACGCCCTCAACAATTTCCGACCAGATTCTGTGGCGATCGTTCATCAAGAGTTTGCGGACAAACTTCCGAGCAAATCGTTCAGCGGTGCGGGTACAATCACGCTAACCGCCTATGCACCCGATAAGTTGACCTATAAGAGTTCTTCATCTGCCGATCAGCTTGCAGTGTTCTCTGAGATTTGGTACGGTCCTGACAAAGGTTGGATCGCTACGATTGATGGACAACCAGCCGAATTGATCCGAGCAAATTACGCCTTACGTGCACTTCCTATACCTGCTGGAGAGCATGAAATTGTGATGAGCTTTGAACCTGCTAGTTTCTATCGCGGAGAAAAAATCAGCTACGTTTCAAGTGGATTGATTTTACTACTAGTTGGTACTTCTTTGTTCTTCGCCTTTCGGCAAAACAAGCCTGCTGTATAGTTTTTAATTGTCAATTGTTAATGACGTATCGTTTTGTGCGCCTTCGGCTCATTTACGAGAAAAACAGTGGTTGCTATGCGTCCTTAAGGTTGCGTTCCTAATGCATTACCAATTATCAACGAACAATGCCAATTTTTCATGGCTCCACCAATTACTAATCTTTGACTACAGCTTCCGCAAAACGAGTCTTAATCATAACTTACTACTGGCCACCCAGCGGAGGTTCAGGGGTACAACGATGGTTGAAATTCGCGAAATACCTTCCTGAGTTCGGATGGGAGCCTATTGTCGTTGCCCCAGAAGGCGCTGATTACCCAGTCACCGACGAGAGCCTACTCAAGGAGATAGAAGATGTCACCGTGCTGCGCTACCCCATCTGGGAGCCTTATAGTTTGTATCGAAAACTCACCGGTGCTAGACCGGGAGAAAACTTCGGAGCAACGCCTACAAAAAAGCTATCCATCACCAAACGTGTTAGCACTTGGATCAGAGCAAATTTCTTCGTTCCTGATCCACGAATCTACTGGGTGAAGCCGACTGTCAAGTCATTAAAAGCATACCTCAAGAATAATCCCGTCGATCTGATAGTGACGACAGGACCTCCGCACAGTGTTCACCTTATCGGGAAAACCTTGCAAGAGCAGGTGCCAGACACAAAGTGGATTATGGACATTCGTGATCCCTGGTCTCAGTTTGATATTCATTTGTCGTTCAACCCAGGAGCACGCGCGAAGCAAAAGAACGCACGCCTAGAGCAGGAATGCCTCAACGCAGCCACCCGAGTTATTGGAACGGCCTATTCGACACCCAGCCACCTCGTAGAATTTGATACCTCAAAGTTCCAGACGATCACCAATGGCTACGATGCTGCTGACTTTGAAGGACTCCAAGCAAGTGAGTCAAAACAAGAAAAGTTCCACATCTACCATACAGGATTGCTTAATGCTGTGCGTAATCCTATAGCCTTTTGGACTGCACTTGCCAAGCTCTGCGAGAGCAACGCAAGTTTTGCCGAAAGGCTGCATGTGCACCTCATCGGTAATGTCGCGGACGAGGTAAAAGCATCGCTTTCTTCTCACCCTGCGTTGAGAGGTAAATACACGATTACCGAGTGGATGCAACACGATGAGCTCGTGCGCCGCTATTCCGATGCAGACCTTTTCCTCCTCGTCCCTAACAAGAGCAACAATGCAAAAGGACAAATCAATGGTAAGCTCTTCGAGTATCTTGCTGCAGGCAAGCCCGTCTTACATATTGGTCCTTTCGATGCGGATAACACGACCATTTTAGATGAAGTCCACGCCGGTCTGACGGTACTCCCTGGAGACGTAGATGGCACCATGGGCGCAGTTCTCAATTTTTTTGAAGGTCGCTTTGGCGAAAGCCCTTATGCGCTTCAACCCAAGGCTGTGCTTCAATTTGAAAGGAAGCAAGTCACCAAGCAACTTGCAACATTG
>CALDUE010000105.1 GCA_937923485.1 uncultured Saprospiraceae bacterium | reverse complement strand
TTTGCCCGCTTCCTCTCCGCCAAATCATACAAGCGATCCAACTCTTCCATCGGCAACATTCTTGCTGTCAATTCCAAGCGTGCAGCGTTTACCGCATCTGGATGGTAGTCTTGTTCGCCGACGATAATTTCCGCCAGTTTTTCTGGTTGGAGAGAACGGAATTGTACAGTATAGGTCTGGGGAGTATTTGCCATTAGAATTTAAAGGTGCCGACCGTTTGTGCAGGTAAGGTGAGGAAGGTCGTTTTATTATTTATAGATACTTGGAAAGTCTTAGGCGATTGCTCCTCATTGATGGCAACCAATACGGTTTTGCCAGAAGGCGTCAAATAGGCAACATTGGGAAGTCCGACAGGAAGGGTAGAGGCAATACGTGTCGATCCATCAGGAGCCCATTTAGAAGAATGTGCAACTGAATAGTACGCGGCATTTCTTGTAATCGAATCACCATCAATGGTTACAGCTCCCAAGCATACAGTGCAGCCGCCGGGCGTATGAATGCTCGCGGTTGGGTCACTCGCTAAGTTCCATTCTAAAACGTTTTTTGACCAGTTGCGTGGTGCGTCAATGTGCATAGACTTCGCATGCCACATGAAGTCATCTGCAAAATTGCCATTGGTATCTGTATACTGCTCTGTAAAGTAGAGGTGCTTATCTGGATAGGCATCGTGAACCGAAGTCAATGCTGAAATTTCCCCGCCATACAAATGAAAGGCTGATCCATCAACCAATTCTCTCGCTGCGGGATCTTCTAAAATGGTCATTGGGTAATCTGGCCTGTCGCAGTTGTGATCGTAGACAATCAGCTTCGTATCGAAAGTTGTTTTGGCGAAAGCTGGACCTAAATGATCACGAACGAATATTTTCTGATCTTCAGCAAGCATCAAAAGGCTCGGGTTATTTCCTGGATGAAGCGGCTCGTTTTGTATCGTCAATGCATCGATGCGCACTCCTTCGTTGCCCATCGCTTCGACATACTTAACGAGATAGTTTGCGTATGTTTCATAATACTGTAGCTGTAAACTTCCACCAATAGAACTGCCATTGTCTTTCATCCAAACAGGAGGCGACCATGGCGAACCTAAAATTTTAATATCCGGATTGATCGCTAATATTTCTTTGAGCATGGGCAGTAAAAACGTTTGCTCATGAGCGATTGAAAATGCACTTAACTCAACATCTGTCTCCCCTTGAGTGAGATCGTTATAACTGTAAACTTCGGGATCTAAGTCTGATGCGCCTACGCTCAATCGCAAATAATTTACTCCGATTTCTCCTTCTCCTCTGCCGAATAATTCTTGTAAAAATTTGCCTCTTGCCACAGCACTCATTTGACTCAGAAGCATCGCGCTACCTCCCGTAAGTGTGTACCCAAATCCATCCATGCGCTGCAGCATCGTTGATGGGTCAATTGTAATCCTAGGAAATTGAGAAGTGGTTTCATCACCCCACTCGATGGGGGAGCTGCTTTCTTCCAAAAGGCGCGACCCGTCCGCAGAAGTTAGAATTTGGGTAATGCGCTCTTCGACAGTCATTTCCCCTTCATCTCTTGCACAGGCGATGAGTGCAACAATACTGTACAAACCAATAAGAAGACTAATTGCGAACCGATTTCTCATACTGCAAGCTACATCGGTCTGTGATTTTAATGGTTGAATCAAAGCATTATAATCCTTCGCCCAAAATCTAAAAATTCAGCGGTCAATCTTGAATACCTGCAAATTCTTTTCATTTTCAAATACAGCAGGCGGCTAGCCTCTCCGCTTGTGTTCAGCAATCAGCTTCGGAAGTGCTCTTAAGGGACGCAGCACATTGGTAGGAACATCAGGGGTCAGTGGCTTCACATCCATGCCATTAATATCCTCCGTTACAGAGCGCTCTCCAAGGAGGCTATCGAGCAGCAAGTAGGTAGCAACGACGTGCAACTCCTGTTCGTCTTCTTCATAGCTTGGATGAAAGATGACCACATTGAGTTCGTCTTCTTCACCTTGCACTCTGGCAAACTGTAGCGTGTCTAGATCGAAGGTTTTATCGTTCAATTGTACTGGTCCAAAATCTGCTTGTGCTGGCTTTAAGGCAATAAACCTCCATCCTTTGAGTGCAGGAGCTGATTTTACCAAGTACTCTGCAGACCAGAAATGTTGTTGGATCCCGTCGGCACTAATGATGAGTTCATGCGTTCCATCGGCATGTGTTCCCGTTAAAAACGTTAGCTCATGGTTGTAGGGCGCAAGGTGATCTAGGAATACCTTGATTCGATGATCCCGCTCATCGGGTCCATCTTCGTCCATGTTGCGATAATGCTGCTCATTCGCAAAAAACCAGGTCCAAAATTCGAGCGCACGACGTTCGTCGCTAGGTTTGAAAATATTCTTGAGTGCTTCGAACATGGAAGTAAGGTAGCAGATAAGGCAGTTACTGAAGTGCATGAAGCAAGTCTGCAGTAGGACCCAAACTAGTTAAGGTAGACAAGGGTAACACTACAACTGAGTTCCTAGATCGTTCATGAAACGATAAGTGGTGGCCGATAAGTTCTTTGTTCTTGTCTTTGAATTTGCGGGCTACACGCCTCCCCGTCCCTAATGACAGGTGGTACATTACCTACTAGCAATAAAGCACCTGAAGCACTTGAGGGTCTTACATCGCCAAAACAAGTGCTACCTTAGGAACTCTAGATGTATAAAGCTTACCTATTTCTAATCTTAGTCTGTAGTGCGATTTCAGCCGTGGGGCAGCAAGATTTGCAGACGATTCAATTTATGAGTGATAAACTCAATGTGAATCCGGCATATGCAGGAGCCAATTACACTTCTAAGGTTACGTTGTTTGACAATTCGATCTTGGGGAATGAGACACAACTTGCGAGTAATCAAGTCGCGCGAGGAACTATTAAATTATTTGATAAAGGAGTCGGCTTAGGTTTAGGTATAGAGTCTTTTACCGTTGGAACCTACAAGTCAAGTGAAATAGGTGCCATCTACGCATATCACATTCGAGTGGGCGATGATCGCTTTGTAAGTTTTGGTTTGGAGGGCTCCTTTCGTACAATCAGAACAAGCGTATTTTTTGATCCTTTGCAGCCACCTATCAGTGCTAGTCAAGTGGAAGCGCAGTTTGGTGGATTGTACTACGATCAATCCATCTACGTCGGGTTTTCAGCACAAAATCTTTTCGGCTCAAGAATCGAGGATCCCTTTGGAGGGCGAAGACCATTGACAAGTGGTAAGCGGCTTTACCGATCCATGTTTGGCGCTACGTTTCCAATCTCTGACGTAAGTGAAATCCAACCTAATGTGCAACTTGCCTATGCGGTGGGGTCACCTCTAGGGTACGACATTAATGTTATGTATGTGTGGAATCGCACCTTCAGCGCAGGGCTGAGTTATCGCTTTGCAGATTTTCGAGAATCAATAGCACGGAACAACATCGATTTCATTTTTCAATACAACGTCGGCAATCGCTTGACTATCGGATCGGGCCTTTCTTTCCCTCAATCTTCAACCAGTGTGCAAACTGGCGGAGCTGAATTTTCTGCTACCTGGGTATGGTCAGCGCAGGAGCGACCGCATGAGGAGTTGCCTTTTTTCTGATATTAATTGTTAGTTGGTAATTGTCAGTTGATAATTCCGAGATATTGCTCGCCTGCGGCTCGGGGGAGCGACAGCAAAAAAAAATAGGAGTTGAAATTATTAATTGACAACGTCTAGCTCGCGTACTGTCATTAACAATTATCAATTAAAAATTACCAATTAAAAAGAAGCGAAGCATCGTTCACGTCACGCACATTACCAATTACTAATTAAAAAATTACCAATTAAAAAGAAGCGTAGCTTCTTTTTACTCCCCCCCGGTTTCCCAATCTTCAATGAATTCACGGGCCTTTGTCGGACCCCAGCTTCCAGAAGGGTAGGTGTGCATTTCATGTTCTCGATTAAGTACTGGGTCATAAATTTCCCAGCTTGCTTCCACTTCATCTGCACCAACAAACAAGGTGCGATCACCTTCCATTACATCAAAGAGAAGGGCGGTGTAAGCATCGGGTAATTTGCCGAAGACTTCATCATAATCAAAGGCAAGTCGCTGGCGCTGTAAAATCATGCCCTGACCTGGTTTTTTAATGTTGAAGAGCATTTCTACGCCTTGCTCAGGTGCAACGTTGATGCGCAAGACGTCCTGCGGAACGCCGTTCCCAGTAGCCGGGTCGCCGTCAGCTCCGCCTTCAAAAAGACTTATAGGAGCGCAATGGAAGACGATTGCGATCTCTGTCAATTTAGATTCTAGGCGCTTACCGGTGCGCAAGTAAAAAGGGACTCCTTGCCAACGCCAGTTATCAATATGCAAGCGTGCTGCGACATAGGTAGGTGTCTTTGACTTTGTATCAACGCCATCCTCTTTGAGATAGCCTTTGACTTTTTTGCCATTTGTCTCTCCCTCCGCATACTGCGCGTAAATGATGTCTTCGTCTTGAAGTGGACGTATAGCTTTGAGCACCTTCAGCTTCTCTGCACGAATAGCATTTGCATTAAAACCAGCAGGTACATCCATACCAATAACGGTAAGGAGCTGCGTCAGGTGATTTTGGATCATGTCACGCAAGGCACCTGATTTATCGTAATAACCTGCACGCTCTTCAACCCCTAAACTCTCCGCAACGGTAATCTCTACACGGTCGATGCGATCGCGGTTCCAAAGCGGCTCAAAAAGCGAATTGGCAAACCTGAAGGCGAGCATGTTTTGAACTGTCTCTTTTCCAAGGTAGTGGTCGATGCGGTAAACTTGATCTTCCTTGAAATGGCTATGAACTAGGTCGTTTAGGGTTTTGGCGGAAGCTAAATCCTGACCAAAAGGCTTTTCGACCACCAAGCGCGTCCATCCATCACCATCGTTCGCTCCACTTTTTCCAAGTCCTTCAATGACTTTCGGGAAAACCTGCGGCGGAAGACTGAGGTAATACACCGTATTTCCTTTAAGCTTATGCTCTTTTTCCAAGGCATGAACACGTTTCACCAATTCTTCGTACGGGTCATTTTCTTGCGTCAGACTCTGATAATGAAGCTTGCCTTCTAGCCAATGGTCAGCATCTTTCTTGGAGACGCCAGCGAATTCGACAAGTGATTCGCGGACGAGCTTGTCGAAGTCTTTGTCTGACAATTTCGAGCGTGAAGTTCCCAAAATGGCAAAATCAGGAGCATTTTCTTGCTGAGTGATCTCATACAAGGCAGGTAAAAGCTTACGACGGTTGAGGTCGCCAGTAGCTCCAAAAATTACAAATAGGTGCGGCTCGGTAGTCATGAGAGAATCTGGGTGGTGTTGGCGTGAAGATGCAAGTCTGAAGGCATATTTGCTCTATCTGCGCGATGATTTTTTCTCTGGCCGCGATAGTTATCTAAAGTAATCTAAATCCTATCTGGTACACTGTGAACCATTCGAACCACCTGAATGGAGCAGCTTACATCTCCTCAACTCCGATCTGTGTTGCTCTTCTTGTGGCTGGAAGACTTGCTAGAAGACCAATCGCGAGTACAGTTATGACTACAACTAGCAAGTCGAAGAAGCGCAGTTCTATTGGATAAGCACTCACGACGAGCCCTTCAGGGACACTTACCAATCCGTAAGTAATTTGGAGATAATAAAGTACGAGTGCTAGAGCAACGCCGAACACTGCACCGAGAATTGAAAGCAGCATCCCAACGCTCAAAAAAATACGACGGATATCGGTCGTTTTTGTACCCATTGCACGTAAAATGGCAACATCTTTTTGCTTTTCTAATACAATAAGGTAGAGGCCGCCAAGTAGATTAAAGCTCACTAAGAGTAATACAAGCGTGAGAATCACGTAACTGAGCCATTTCTCGTAATTCATTAAGCGGAGTAGTTGCGCGTCTTGTTCGAAGCGGTCCTGCACTATGAATCGATCGCCTAGTAGGTCCTGAACTTGATCGGCCAATACGCGTGGGTCTCTACCAGGTTCGATAGCCACTTCCACTGCACTAGATGCATCTGGAGAACCAAGCAAGGTCTGGACAGTTTGCAGATTGGTGATCATGTATTGCTGGTCAACGTCCTGCTGGATTGCGAAGGTCGCTTGAGGATAGACGTCTTTGACACGAAAGGGCTTGTCGAACGCACCACGACTTTGCCGTTTGGCTGCGTAGACCCGGATGGGTGTAAATAGATCACCTGAATTTGCGCCAAGTTTGTTGCGTAGGCCAAGGCCCAGAATTCCTAGTGCTCGACCCTGTTTTTTAGTCGCAAAACTTCCTTCAATGAGTGTTGTGCCTAAGGTGGATACTTCGGTGAAAACCGTATCAACCCCTTTGATTTTTCCGAAGGCGCGTGAATTTTCATACTCGAAGAAGACGGTTTCTTCTAGCGTAAGCGATAGTTGGCGGATACCATCAATTGCTTTTATCTGATCGAGCGGGATACTATCCGTGGCAATCGTTTTACCACGTGCCGGCTTGATGATGATTGAGGGGCTGAATTTGCTAAACATTGTACCAATCACCTGCTCAAAGCCATTGAAGACGCTCAGCACGAGAATCACTGCCGCCGCTCCGACTCCAAGGCCAAATACACTAAGGCCCGTAATCAGGTTGATGACGTTGACCGAGCGCTTGGCGAAGATGTAGCGCCAGGCAAATTTGAGCGG
>CALDUE010000104.1 GCA_937923485.1 uncultured Saprospiraceae bacterium | reverse complement strand
TTAATGAATCCGCAGGTGCTCGTTTACTGGGCGAGAGTTCGTTTTAGAGACGGGCGTACGCAAGTGGTGAAGGGTGACTTTACCTTAATTCGATAGGCAGGTTTACAAGTTGGCGGGCCCTATCTTGCGTCCAGCCCAACTTATAAACTCATGCCCGTTTATCATCGCCTTGGTGAGATTCCACATAAGCGTCACACCCAATTCAGAAAACCAGACGGAGAGCTCTACAAAGAGCAACTTTTTGGCACCATCGGATTTGATGGTATGGCTAGCCTCTTGTACCATCTGCATCCGCCGACGGCTGTCAAACATGTCGGCGAAAGCATCGATGTAGCCCCAAAGGTGGCGGTGAGCAAAAATATGAGAGCACTCAAGCTAAAAGGGTTTGAAGTTGCTCCTACTAATGATTACTTGGAATCGAGAGTCCCTGTCTTAGTAAACGCAGATTGTCACATCAGCTTAGCATCACCGAAAAAGAGTTTGCGCGACTATTTCTACAAGAATGCCGATGCAGATGAGCTACTCTTCATTCATCGAGGTACAGGAACACTAAGGACCTTGGTCGGCAACATTCCTTTTGAGTATGGGGACTACTTGGTTATTCCACGAGGTATGATCTACCAGATTGACTTTGACACCGAGGACAACCGTCTTTTGATTACCGAGAGTTTTCATCCCCTCTATACACCGAAGCGATACCGCAATCATTTCGGACAGCTCTTAGAGCATAGTCCATATTGCGAGCGAGATTATAAGCTTCCGCAAAACCTAGAGACCTACGATGAGCACGGTGATTTCATCGTCAAGGTCAAAAAGCAGGACACCTTAACTCCTTACACCTACGCTTCACATCCATTTGATGTAGTGGGCTGGGACGGCTATAATTTCCCGTACGGTTTATCTATTCACGACTTCGAACCGATTACAGGACGCGTTCATCAGCCACCTCCGGTTCACCAAACCTTCGAAACGAAGGCCTTTGTGGTTTGCAGCTTTGTGCCGCGGAAGTATGACTATCACCCACTCTCTATTCCTGCGCCATACAACCACTCAAACATTGACAGCGATGAGGTGCTGTACTACGTTGCTGGTGACTTCATGAGTCGCAACGACATTGGACCAGGAGTCATCACTCTGCACCCAGGTGGAATTCCGCACGGACCACATCCAGGAGCTTATGAACGTTCGATTGGTAAAGAACAAACCGACGAGCTCGCGGTCATGATCGACACGTTCAGTCCACTGCAAGTCACCGAACAGGCACTTGCCTTAGACGATGGAAAGTATTGGAGCAGCTGGATTCACTAAGAGCAAATAACTTTCTTAGCCTTATTGCGACTAAGGTCGTAATTTAGTAGAAGTTAAAAATTTCAAGTATGCTTTTATTCGCCTACATCTTCAGTTTGCTATCGTGGTTTAACGCTCCAGTAGTTTCAGTTGTAACAGAGCCCGCGAGTGTGTACCTGAGTACCAATAAAGGCAAAACTTGGGAGGGTTTTGCAAAAGGGCTACCGAAGGATTTGAGCGTTATCGATATTCTTGAACACGAGGACAACATCTACCTCACGGCTATTGGAAAGGGCCTTTATGTCTTGGAAAAGAATAGTGATACGTGGGTAGAACGAAATAATGGTTTGCCTGGCATTGTCAGTTTTGAAGGGGTTCCGCTAGGTACAAAAACAAGAATGGAATACTTCCCTACTTCGATAGCTGCACAAGGTGATCGACTTGTGTTGGGCAGCTTTGATGATGGGGTTTACTATTCAGATAATCTTGGAAAATCTTGGCAACAAGCGACAACCAATATTGACGATGTTGTTGGCGCATTACTTTTTACAGGCGATAATTTAGTTGCAGGCACGCACCTAGGCATCTGGCAATCTGCAGATGGAGGGGTCAATTGGAAATTGCGTTGTAAGACGGGATTTAGAATCAATGTGCTTGCAATGCACAACGATCAGCTTCACATTGCTCGCCAAAACGGCATGGGAATACTCGAGGGCGATCATATCGAATGGTCTAACTTAGAAACAGGTTGGGCAATTGGTCAACTCATCTCGAAGGGAGACGAGCTATATGCTATTACGGCTAAAAATGAGGTGTACCGCACCAAAACAGGTGAACTCTGGGAGGACAATAAGTTCGCCATTAAGGGCCTTCCTACGGCAAGCCTCATAGACGCAATTTGGAATGGCTACACCCCTCAACTTCCAGAAGAAAATCCGAATCGAAAGATTATACCGACCTCACGCGGTTGGATCGTCGGTGCAGGCGGAGGATGTTAATTGACATGGTCTGGGCGTCTATCTTTGGCTAGCCGATGCTAGAGACTTTTTTCAAAATTGGATTCCATCACCTCACCGAGTCGGGAGCTTGGGATCATCAACTCTTCTTAGCGACAATCGCCCTTGCCTATGCACCCGTGCAATGGCGCAAGTGGATCGCGCTCGCAACAGCCTTTGCCATCGGGCATACCGCCGCTATTGCTTCGGCTACGCTCGGCTGGGTACCACTTGGCCTTAGTTGGGTTGAACCTGCCATTGCAGCAAGCATTGTGGTGTTGGCCATGGTAGACTTGGTTCTGCTTATGCGTGATCCATTGAGGCAAGATCGGGGTGGATATTGGTTTTTGCTCGTCTTAATTCTTGCCTTCGGATTCGTACATGGTCTTGGATTTGGATCGGCATTCGTGCCACTGGTTGCTATGGAAGAAGGCACCGGTCGCATCCTCAGCATGTTTGCCTCCTTCACTTTAGGCGTGGAGGTAGCCCAGCTGCTCATTTTAGGCGTATTTTGGGTTGTGGCGCTAATCGTATTTGACCTTTTACAATGGCACCCCCTACTACTACGAAAGGCTTTGCTGGTCTTGATTGCATTAAAGGGAACACTGATCTTTTGGGGATCGGTCGGAGGGTAGTAGTAAAGGTTGCCTGCGAACGAGAGGTTTGGTAGGGTATGCACATCCGCTCTCCCTTCTCAGGTGTTAACTTGCACGTATGTGGAGTCTATTGATCAGTTTATTGTTGAGTTCAGGAGTTCATGCTCCAGTAGCAGAAAAGGCGCATGATTTTCATGTGTCGCGCCTCACAGCCAACTATAAGCCCGAAGAAGGTCGCATTGAGTGCACCTTAATCACCTTCGTCGATGACCTAGAAAGTGTTCTCACGATGCATCATCAACTCGAGGATGTCAGCAGTTCTAATACTGCGATAGCTTCAAGAGAGAGCCTCAACCTAACAGAGCCTAAAGAGCACCCGACCGCAGACAGCCTCATAGCATCTTACCTAATAGAGACGCTTCGCCTTCACAGCTCAGCGGAAAAAGGTGCAAGTCCAATTACTTTTATAGGTAAGGAACGTGACGATGATCCCTATGGGATGTTCCTCTACTTTTATATCGAAGATGTCGATCTTCCTGAAGCTGCTGCTGCAAAGCTGGAGCTGGAATCCACCTACATGCTGGAGCTTTACGAGGATCAACAAAACATTGTGGTCTGGCAGCTCGACGGTGAGTCGGCAGACTACGACCTGCTTACGTACAATTCACGTACTTGCGACTTTGAGCAATGAAGTATTTAGGCTATCCCATTATTTTATTGGTTAGGGCGTACCAAGTTGTGTTGAGTCCTTTGCTCGGTAGTAATTGTAGGTATCAGCCTACTTGTTCTAGCTATATGATTGGCGCGATTGAGGAGTGGGGACCCTTCAAAGGAACGTGGTTAGGTCTCAAACGAATAGGGCGTTGTCACCCTTGGGGAGCTCATGGACCTGACCCGGTTCCGACCAAAAAAGACAAAAGCGCGGGAAATCACGCTGCTTGACGCAAATACGCCGACCGTTCATTCAATAACGTCTAGTGGTAGCTAGGTTACTGGTTTTGGCGAAAGCTGCGCTGTAATTGGTGTTGACGCTGGCCTTTCTACTCCTTAAAAGGAATTGCTGGCACTCTACTTGAAATAGGGTAGGCTGAGTATGTCTCCATGTCCTTAGTGAACAAGAAGTGAAAAAGAAGTGAAAAATTATGAAACCCGATACTAACGTATCCCAGATAGGGATTACGGTGGCTGTAATTGCCATTGTTATTGCATTGAAAGGCCTAAGTTTATATAACGTGGCCAACACGCAAACATCAGCAACTATAGATAGCGAAGCCAACATTCGTGTTGATGAA
>CALDUE010000103.1 GCA_937923485.1 uncultured Saprospiraceae bacterium | reverse complement strand
AGTATTTGGTGCTGAAGCCTGAACCTCTAATTCATATTTGCTTCGCAAATTTGAATTAGATCATGTCTCGAGAAGCAAAATGGAAGCTCGCCTCCAACGCTGCATTCTCGTCTGAATCAGAACCGTGAACTGCATTTTCGCCAATGCTCGTTGCATACTTTGCGCGGATGGTTCCTGGAGCCGCTTCCTTCGGATTGGTAGCACCGATGAGGGTACGGAAATCAGCAACAGCATTTTCTTTCTCAAGCACTGCAGCTACGATTGGACCGCTGCTCATGAATTCAACGAGCTCACCATAAAATGGACGCTCAGCATGCACTTCGTAAAAACGTCCTGCGACAGTTTTACTCATGTGGTAGTAGCGCATTGCTTTGATGCGGAATCCTCCAGCTTCGATGTCTTTGAGGATGTTTCCGATGTTTCCAGCGCGCACTGCGTCTGGCTTGATCATCGTGAGGGTGATGTTAGTCGCCATGATTACTTTTTTTTCAATTTGGGCCGCAAAAGTAGACTTTTTTGAATGTCCTGCTGCCGTATTGCTGGCCCAAGCTGGATTAGATTCACAATAAGTGGTCAATTTTCTAATTTTCTATATGAAACTGCACCTCGATAGCTTATATCACCGTTAATTTGGGGCACTCAACCACCTTATGCAAAGTCTATCTGATCTACGTTCTTTTCTTGATACGCCCCGTAAAATCGTACTCTTTGGTCACCGAAATCCAGATGGAGACGCGATTGGATCTACGCTGGGCTTGAAGCGCTACTTAACGCCACTAGGTCATGAAGTCAAAATTATCGTCCCGAGTGAACTCCCGTCTTTCCTCAATTTTTTAGACGGTGTTGAGGATGTTATGGTATTTGATACGGACGCTGAAGAGTGTAAGACATCGATGACCGCAGCCGACTTGTTCATACTCATGGACTTCAATAGCCTTGAGCGTATTGACAAGGCAGGCGAATTTGTGGCCACTTTACCAGACACGCCGAGAGTGTTGATTGATCATCATTTGGAACCTGAAGAAAACATCGCTCAAGTAATTGTCAGTGAGCCTTCTGCAAGTTCTACGTGCGAGTTGGTTTACACGACCATCAAAACTATGGGCGATGCAGACAAGGTCACTCCCCACATAGCAGAGCCATTAATGGTCGGTATACTAACCGATACTGGTGGATTCAGCTACGCTACGAATGCGCAGCTTTTCCGCGTCGTCGGGGAACTTTTTGAGGTCGGTGTCGATAATGAAAAATTGCAAACAGCGATTTTCAATTCAATGACCGAAAAGCAATTGCGTATCCTCGGACATTGTCTTGCCAATCGCATGGAGATCATTCCTGAGCACAATGCAGGTCTGATTACACTCACCAAACGCGACTACGAGCAGTTTGACATCCGCCGTGGAGACACCGAAGGAATTGTCAATTACCTGCTTAGAATACAAGGTGTTGATCTTGCCGCCTTTATCACTGAGCAACCTAACATCACGAAACTGAGTCTTCGTTCTCGAGGTGACATCAGCGTACAAAAGATGGCTGCTGAGTACTTTAAAGGAGGAGGCCACAAAAATGCCTCAGGAGGATACAGCCATTCAGGATTACGTAGCACAGTGAGTCGCTTCAGAGAGGCACTCGAGGCTGGTATTCCTGTAGGATAAGAGCTAAAAAAGCTTGTGGTTTTCTATTAGAATTCGTTCAAGGGAGTTCGCTATGTTTGTGCGCCTTTCGGCAAAACCGTCGGAAGCCAACCTCCCCATATGAAAAACTTATTCTTCCTACTCGGTGGCGTACTGCTTTTAGGAGCTTGTACGAATGACGCGGACCTTCGCACTGCGAATGGCTACCGGTACATCCTGCATACCGACGCTCCTGGTGAAACCGTAAAGTCGAATGAAGCTGCGGAGTTCTACTTTCAAATGTTGAAAGGAGACAGTGTGGTTCTAGACTCACGCGACCAGAATCCTGATCCTCAAGTATTCCTCGTTCCCGAAGAAACTGAAAAGCCCGTCGGCAACTCAAACATCATTATTGATGCTCTCAAGCTCATGAGTGTTGGAGACAGCCTTTCCATCTTCCTGCCATTGGACACCATCGAGCAGCGCCCTCCAGGTTTCGGACCTGAAGACGAGTTGCGCTACGACATCACACTTGTGAACGTCATGGATGGCGCCACTTATCAAGCCGCTGAAAAGGCACGCAACGACGCGATGAAGAAGCAACTTGATGCTTATCAAAGTCGCGGAGAAATGGTTGCCGACAGTACAGCAACCATCCTCGCTGAGTATAAAAAGAACCCGAGCAAAGCAGGATTCACAAAAACCTCTTCAGGTTTGATGTACAAAATCCTCGCACCAGGTAGAGGCGCCCAACCAAGACAAGGACAACCCGTACTCGTGAGCTACTATGGCGTATTGGTCTCAGATGGAACCATGTTTGACAACAGCTTCCGAAACGGCCGACCGATTGATTTTCCACTAGGACAAGGAGCTGTAATCCCAGGTTGGGACGAAGGCATCGCACTCCTCCAACAAGGAGCTAGAGCAGTACTTGCGATTCCGAGCGATTTGGCATACGGCCCAAATGCACGTGGACCAATTCCTGCAAATGCTGAACTGATGTTCTACGTACAACTCGAAGGCGTAGCGAACTAGGACTCCTAGTACTAAACCTTCAACAGAAACTAATTAAAGGTGTACTCGGTGTAATACTGAGTACACCTTTTTACACTAAAACCCGAGGAAATGACCAGCGACCAGTTTAAGGATCTGCAGGAAAGAGCGGCCTCTCTCAGGAGGTATCTTTGACGTCGACGAGCGACAACTCAAGATAGAAGACAAAGAACATCAAGCTTCAGACCCTACGTTTTGGCAAGATGCCGAGGCTGCAGAAGCCGTAATGAAAGAGATTCGAATCAACAAGCGTTGGGTTTTGGCGCAAGCTGAAGTAGAAGAAGCCATCGGTGAAGTTGAAGTCCTCGAAGAATTTCGCCAAATGGGTGAATCTACCGAGGCCGATGTCAATGCAGCTTATGAATCAGCCCTCGAGAAAGTAGAAACGCTTGAGTTTAAATCTACCCTCAACAGGCCGGAAGACGAACTCAATGCACTCCTCGAAATCAATGCAGGTGCAGGTGGTACAGAAGCCCAAGATTGGACGGAAATGCTATTGCGTATGTACACGATGTACGCGGACAAAGAAGGATACAAACTCCAGCAAATCAATCGCACCGATGGTACCGAAGCAGGTATCAAAAGTGTAACAATCGAACTTACTGGAGAATTTGCCTACGGTCAACTCAAGGGCGAAAACGGCGTCCACCGTCTAGTACGCATTAGCCCCTTTAACTCGCAAGGAAAGCGAATGACGAGCTTTGCTAGTGTCTTCGTACACCCTGTGGTTGATGATTCCATAGAGATAGAACTCAATCCTGCAGACCTCAGCTGGGACACGTTTAGAGCCAGCGGTGCAGGCGGTCAACACGTCAACAAAACAGAATCTGCCGTACGCGTCACGCACGGCCCATCAGGCATCGTCGCTGAGTGTCAAGCCGAACGCTCGCAACATAAAAACAGAGACAGAGCCATTAAAATGCTGAAGTCTCGACTTTATGAGCGTGAACTTGAACGGCAAGCGGCAGAGCGACAGTCAGTCGAATCGGGCAAGATGGCCAATGAGTGGGGATCGCAAATTCGCTCCTATGTTCTTGACGATAGGCGTGTCAAAGATCACCGCACTGGGCATCAGACTTCACAGACAGATGCTGTCCTTAATGGGGACATCAGCGGATTTTTGAAAGCTTATCTGCAGAGCGAATACAACGCTTAAGAATCAATCCAGTCTTGGCTACAGACATCGCCAGCACGGAAGCATAGTATCTATGCTGGATATCCGCTAGGTTAAAGAATAGCTATCGCGTAACTTAGCTCAGTATGGTAATAATTGAGACATCCTCATGATGAAACCTGAAGACGTAAAGCCACATGTGTCAATTATCCTTACGGATGCGGACAAGCGCATTCTCTGGGTAAATGATGGATTTACGAATCTAACTGGGTACGAATTGTCTGAGGTAATCTTTAAAAAGCCTTCCTTGCTGCAAGGAAAAGACTCTGACCAACAGAGCATTAAAGAGATGAGTTATTGCCTTGAAAATGGATTTGCGTTCAAAAACGAACTCATTAACTACAAGAAAAATGGGGAAAAATACACCTGTAGACTGATCGTCCACCCTATTCGTAATCCAGAAGGCGAAATCATAAATTATCTAGGTTTTGAAGTGGATGCATCGAAGTATCCCGATGATTCTGATGAAGAAGCCATGAATTTTAGTTCTAAGTACCTTTCTTCTTCGCTGAAGGGAACAAAGTCACTCGAACTTTATGATCGATTGAGGAAACTCATGAAAGCTGAAAAGCTATTTCTCGATAGTAAGCTAAACTTGACCTTGCTAGCCGATAAGCTCAAAACAAATAGCAAGTACTTGAGTCAGGTGGTCAACAATCATTTTGGGAGTAATTTTCAGCAGTTCATCAACAAGTTTCGAATCGATGAGGCGAAGCAACTTCTCTTAGATCAAAAGCACCAAAACTTAACTTATTTTGGGATTGGTCAACTCTGCGGTTTTCGAAATAAAAGCACTTTTTATAAAGTGTTTAAGCAAGCCACAGACTTAACCCCGCACGAGTGGGTGTTGCGTGAGCGTGAAAAATTGGATGCTGTATAAAATCTACCTACTCAACATTTGCATCGCCAAAGCGCAGGCCTACCTTTCGGCCGATGACAAATAAAGAGATTGCAAAGGAATTTCAGACGCTCGCCAAGGTGATGGAGTATCAGGGTGAGAACCCGTTTAAGATTCGCAGTTACGATAAGGCTTACAACACGCTACGCAAGCTGGACGAAGACTTGAGCGACAAGAGCGTTGAGCAACTTCAAGAGATCGAAGGAATAGGCAAAGCCATCAGCTTAAAAATTCGAGAGCTTATTGACACTGGCAAGTTGCCATTGCTCGAACGCTATAAAGCTGATCTTCCAGAAGTAGTACTCAACTTGATGGGCGTACGTGGGCTCGGCGTCAAAAAGGTGAAGCAATTAGTCACCGAACTTGAAATTGAATCGGTAGGTGAATTACTGTATGCAGCACAAGAAAACCGTGTAGCCGAACTCAAAGGCTTCTCTCAGAAATCACAGGAGACACTTAAAAATCAGCTAGAATTTTACCAGCGTTCCTTAGGTCAGGGACGCTACGCTGAATTACGTCCGCTCGTCGATTTATTCCTTAATCTACTTAAAGACACAGGCGCTACAGTTTCTGTAACTGGAGCATTTAGACGCCAAATGCCAACTATCGAACAACTAGCGTTTGTTGCCACAAGCGAGGCACTTCCGAAGCTTGGCGAATTGGATTTCACGCCCGTTGTTGCTAAGGATAAGCAACTTAGCGGTCAGCTAGAAGAGTTCGATGTGCTCGTCCACATTTGCGAACCGCATGACTTCGCAACTACCCTACTCCAAACCACGGGTAGCACTGAGTTCTTAGCCAATCACCCTACGCTAGGTTTGGCGACAGCGGCATCTGAAGAAGAGGTTTTCGCGAGAGCAGGAATTGAATTTGTATTGCCTGCACAACGTGAGGCGAGTAATGCGCTTTTCACACCTGCCCCAGAACTGCTCCTACCAAGCCATATTCGCGGCGTTGTGCATGCGCACTCGACCTATAGCGACGGTGCGACTTCAGTTGAAGTTTTGGCGAAAGCTTGTAAGAAAGTAGGCTACGAATACCTCACCATGACCGACCACAGTAAGGTGGCCACTTATGCTAATGGCCTAAGCGTTGAACGCTTGCGTGATCAATGTCTGGAAATCGAGGCATTGAATGGAAAGCTCAAGGGTTTCCACATTTTCAAAGGCACAGAGTGCGATATTCTTCGCAATGGCAGCTTGGACTATGACAACGAAACCTTGGACATGCTCGACATTGTGATCGCATCGGTTCACAGTGTTTTGCGAATGAACAAAGACGATGCTACTGAGCGATTACTCACAGCTATTGCTAATCCCTACACGATGATGCTCGGGCACCCTACCGGAAGAATCTTGTTGAGTCGCGAAGGGTATCCACTCGACATGGACCTCATCCTCGATGCTTGCGCAAAACACAAGGTCGCGATTGAAGTAAATGCAAGTCCTTACCGGCTCGACTTAGATTGGACTTTTGTACGCAAAGCAGTTGATAGAGGCATTTTGATTTCTATCAATCCAGATGCACACTCGCTTGGAGACATCGCGAATATTGAGTTCGGTGTGCTGGCAGCACAGAAAGCAGGCTTGCGCCAAAACGAATGTCTCAATACACGAGACACCGCTGGGTTTACCGATTGGATCAATGAACAGAAAGCCAAGCGGTTAGCTTGAGCAGATGCTAACTGACTAATTGATCTTTTGCAATTGATTCGGCAAAGGCTACGGCTCTGCGATCGCAGTAATAATCACCATTTGCATTTCGATCTACAAAGCCACAATGACCACCATGCTCTGGTGTTTCAAGGTAAAAATGCTTAAGCTTTCTGGCCAATTTCTCAGGGTAACAACTCTGATGTAAAAAGGTGTCGTTCTTTGCGTTTACAACGAGCACTGGGTGCTCTAATTGATGCAAAATTGGACCAGAGCTGTTTGTCTCCCAATAGTGATGTGCACTTTTAAATCCATGCCAAGGGGCTGTATACCACTCGTCAAATTCATCAAATCTCTTTGCCTTCCTGAAGGACTCAGCATTGAGATGTTTTTCTGATTTGTGTTTCGCTTTCTGATTAAGTGCCTTAATAAAGCTCCAGCGGTAGGCCCAATTGCGCGCAGTATTTAGAAGTTTATTGCACTCAACAATATAAAGTGGGACGGAAAATACAGCTGCGCCAAGAACTTCTTTAGGGACCTGCGAAGGATTTTCTGCCAAGAGTTTGAGCACGACGTTTCCTCCTAAAGAGAAGCCGCTCAACATTACCTGCTCTGCTTTAGTAAGTTTTATGGCGTGCTTAATCGTGGTCAGTAAATCTCCTGTTTCTCCGATGTGATAGCTACGTAATTTTCGATTCGGTTCACCGGAACAGCCTCGAAAATTCATGACGCAAACATTGTATCCAGCGCGGTTAAAAGCACGTGCCATGCCTGCCATGTAGGGACGACGCGCATGTCCTTCTAACCCATGCGTCATGACGACAAGCTTCGTAGTCGGCTCCGCATGTTTTACCCAATCTAAATCTACGAAGTCGCCGTCCGATAATTCTAGGCGCTCGCGCTCCCACTCCACGGTCGGGTATTTGCGAAAGAGCCCAGCGTAGAGGGTATTCACATCCGTCTGCCTAAAACGGCGAGGCGGTTTATAATTCGATTGGATAAAAGGCATAAAAGATTACGGAATAGGAACCTCATTCAGAGGATTAGGATTTTGCGCGTTGATCGCAAGATAAAGCTTAAGGGTTTCAGCGGCTTCTCGTACGTCATGTACGCGCAAGATATTCGCTCCACGTTCTAACGCTGCCATGTGTAAGGCCGTGGTTCCATTGAGGGCTTCGGCAGCCGTGGTACCTAAGGTTTTGTAGATCATGGATTTACGGCTGAATCCAACAAGGATCGGTCTGTTCAAGAAACGAAATTCGGAGAGACGAGCGAGCATTTCAAAGTTATGCTCCGTAGTTTTTCCGAAGCCAAAACCGGGATCAATCACGATATCGACTAGTCCAAGCGAGTTCAATTCATAGGCCGTATTCGCGAGTGCAGCATACACTTCTTGCACCACGTCTTCGTAGCTAGGAGCATCTTGCATCGTCTGCGGATTGCCTTGCATGTGCATCCCGATGTAGGGCACTTTCAAATCAGCGACGGTCTTGAACATCTGGTCATCAAGTTGCCCACTACTGATGTCGTTAATGATGTGAGCACCTGCCTCAATGGCTGTTTTGGCGACAGCTGAATGGTAGGTATCGATTGAAAAAAATGCCTCGGGGTGTGCTTTCGCCAAAACCTCTAATACAGGTATCACCCGATCTATTTCTTCTTGCGGACTAACAGGTTTTGCGCGGGGCTTTGAACTCGCCCCGCCGACATCGATGATCGCAGCGCCTTCTGCCAACATCTTGGCAACCTGGTCTGTCTGTTTTTGTAGACTTTCGTCAAATCGTCCTCCGTCATAGAAGCTATCGGGCGTGACATTCAGAATCCCCATAATCACTGGATCGTGGAGGGAGAGGAGGTGGCCTTTAAGGTTGAGGGAGAACACAGATAATTTTGACTTTAAAAAGAAATTGTTAGTTGATAATTGTTAATTGTTAATGTTCGTGACGCACTATAGGGACGCACGCGTAATTGACAATTAAAAGCGGAGCTTGCAGCATTATCAACCAACAATTACCAATTGACTATTAAAAAAGCGAAGCTTAAAAACATCTCGGCTTCATCAACTAACAATTACCAATTGACAATTAAAAAAGCCGGCTGCCTCAATATGTGACAACCGGCTTGTAGTTTTCTCAATCTGTACTTAAAGGTAATCCAAAAATTAGCCAGAACACATGATGCAATCTGGATCATCGAGACTGCACGCTTGCGGACCAAGATCCTTGGCCTCGATGGTTGTCATCTTGCCAGGAGTGGCTTGTGCACTTGGAGCAGCCATTGTTGGACTAGGACCCGGAGTTGGAACTGTGGCGACAGGGGCTTGAGCTGGAGCCGCTGCACCTGTAACAAGATCAACGACGGGCACAGCGGTTGCCTCGCCAGACTGTACACGTTGGTGTTGCTTGTCAAGGGTAAACTTGATTGGATCAACAGCCGCCTTCGAACGGAGGTAGTACATACCTGTCTTTAGACCTTTCTGCCATCCGTAGAAGTGCATACTTGAAAGCTTACCAAAGCTCGCATCCTCGACGAAGAGGTTCATCGATTGACTCTGACAAACGAAAGCTCCACGATCAGCAGCCATGTCGATGATGACCTTCTGGCTGATTTCGTAGACCGTCTTGTAGCGATCGCGGAGCTCCTTTGGAATTTCGTCGATGTGCTGAACCGAACCATTGGCAGCCATGAGGCGCTGCTTCATCGTTTCGTCCCACAAGCCTAAGCGGTGTAGATCCTTGAGCAAGTGCTTGTTCACAACGACAAACTCTCCAGAGAGCGTACGACGCGTGTAGATGTTGGCTGTGTATGGCTCGAAGCACTCGTTGTTACCCAAGATCTGACTCGTAGAAGCTGTCGGCATTGGAGCAACAAGCAGTGAGTTGCGGAGGCCGTGCGCTTTGATGTCTGCTTTGAGACTTTCGAAATCCCAACGGTCGCTTGGAGTAGCTCCCCACATGTCGTACTGGAGAATTCCCTCGCTTGCTGGACTTCCTTTGAATGACACGTAAGCACCGTCTTCTTTCGCTTCTGCAACAGATTGCGTCAATGCGGCGTGATAGATCGTTTCGAAGATGTCGCGATTCACTTTACGTGCTTCTGGACTATCGAAGGCAAGTCCCATCAGGATGAACGCATCGGCCAATCCCTGTACACCTAATCCGATCGGACGGTGGCGCATGTTAGAGTTACGCGCCTCAATCACTGGATAGTAATTGACATCGATCACCTTGTTGAGGTTACGCGTCAATACACGAGTGATTTCGTGAAGCTTGTCGTGATCGAATTCCTTTGTATTCGAATCAACAAACTTTGGTAAGCTGATCGAACCGAGGTTACAAACCGCTACTTCGTCTGGACTGGTGTACTCCAAGATCTCTGTACAGAGGTTGGAAGAACGGATAGTTCCGAGGTTCTTTTGATTCGACTTGCGGTTGGCTGCGTCCTTGTAAAGGATGTATGGAGTTCCAGTCTCGATTTGAGATTCAAGAATCGCAAACCATACTTCTTGAGCAGGAAGCGTTTTGCGACCACGTCCTTCTTCTTCGTACTTGTGGTAGAGTGCATCGAACTCACCTGAGTGCACATCGAAGAGACCTGGGGCTTCGCTAGGATCAAAAAGTGTCCAGTCTCCGCCATCCTTCACACGTTGCATGAAAAGGTCTGGAATCCACATGGCGTAGAAAAGATCGCGCGCGCGCATTTCTTCTTTACCGTGGTTCTTCTTCAGATCGAGGAACTCGAAAATGTCAGCGTGCCATGGCTCGAGGTAAACGGCAAAAGCACCTTTACGCTTTCCGCCCCCTTGGTCTACGTAACGAGCAGTGTCGTTATACACCTGAAGCATCGGTACAAGTCCGTTTGAAGTTCCACCTGTTCCTTTGATGTAGCTTCCTGTTGCACGTACGTTGTGTACGCTCAGTCCGATTCCACCAGCGCTTTGCGAAATTTTCGCACAACGCGTAAGCGTTTCAAAAATACCTGGGATAGAATCCTCGGTCATTGAAAGCAGGAAGCAAGAGCTCAACTGTGGCTTTGGTGTACCTGCGTTGAACAGTGTCGGTGTTGCGTGAATGAACCACTTCTGGCTCATTAAGTCATAGGTTTGAATTGCAGAGTCGATGTCCTCACCGTGGATACCGATGGCTACACGCATAAGCATGTGCTGCGGACGCTCCACTACTTCACCGTCCATACGGAGGAGGTAGCTACGCTCTAAGGTTTTGAAACCAAAGAAGTCGAACTCAAAGTCACGATCATAAATGATGGCTGAGTTGAGTTTAGCTCTGTACTTCTTGGCGACGTCAAGTAGCTGGTCACTGATGAGTCCTGCTTTCTCTCCTGTTTTCGGGTCGATGTATTCGTGAAGCGCCTGCATCGTTTGCACGAAGTTCTTATTCGTGTTTTTGTGCAGGTTAGACACAGCGATGCGTGCGGCAAGCATTGCGTAGTCCGGGTGGACGGGCGCCATGGTTGCTGCAGTTTCAGCTGCAAGGTTATCTAGTTCGGTAGTGGTTACACCATCGTATAGTCCTTGCACGACCTTTTGTGAAATCGTGATCGGTTCTACAAAATGATTGAGCCCATAACAGAGCTTCTTGATACGTGCTGTAATTTTATCAAAGGATACAGCCTCCTTTTTGCCGTTACGTTTTAGTACTTGCATAGTGTTAATTTTTGCTTCAAGCGAAAAGCCATCGGCGATAAAAAGTCTGCGACGCTTAACGTCTGGGCCAAAAAGCGCCGCAGAATTTCATGGTGTTGAAACGCCGTTGGCTTTTAGGACCGCAGGCTTTAAAATCGGGTGATTGGTATGCCACAGGCTCACAGTGCCGCAGGCAAAAAAGGTCTAGCCTTTTTAGAAATCCGCGTCTAACGTGAATTCCTGATTTTCTCGGCCAGTAGTAATTCCAGCTTTCTGATAATCGCCTACGCGCTTCTCGAAGAAGTTGGTTTTTCCTTGGAGCGAGATCATTTCCATAAAAGGGAAAGGATTTTCTGATCCGTATACTTTGTCGCAACCGAGTGATTCGAGCAGGCGATCTGCAACACACTCGATGTATTGTACCATCAAGTCTGCGTTCATGCCGATGAGACGTACAGGAAGTGCTTCGGTAACGAACTCCTTCTCCATATCAACTGCGTCGCAGATGATTTTGGTGACGGTTTCTTTCGGAAGTTTGTTCTCGATGTGCTCGTTATAAAGAAGGCAAGCGAAGTCGCAGTGCATTCCTTCATCACGGCTGATGAGCTCGTTAGAGAAAGTAAGACCTGGCATGAGGCCGCGCTTCTTGAGCCAGAAGATTGAGCAGAACGAGCCAGAGAAGAAGATTCCTTCTACTGCTGCAAAAGCAATGATTCGCTCAGCAAAGCTGCCGTTGTCAATCCAACGCAATGCCCAGTCAGCTTTCTTCTTGACGCAAGGCATGGTTTCGATCGCATTAAAGAGGTAGTCCTTCTCTGCGTTGTCCTTAATATAAGTATCGATCAACAGCGAATAAGTCTCCGAGTGGATGTTCTCCATCATGATCTGGAAGCCGTAGAAAAACTTGGCTTCGGTGTACTGAACTTCAGCAACGAAGTTTTCTGCGAGGTTCTCGTTGACGATTCCATCGCTTGCTGCAAAGAATGCCAACACGTGCTTGACAAAATACTGCTCATCAGCTGAGAGTTTCTCCCAGTCTTTCAGGTCTTGACCGAGGTCAATTTCTTCTGCTGTCCAGAAACAAGCTTGTTGTTTCTTGTACCAATCCCAGATATCATCGTGTTGGATAGGAAATAGGACGAAACGTCCTGGATTGTCCGTAAGGATCTTTTCTGTAGGCGCAGTTGCTGTGCTCATAAAGGTATGTATTTGGTGTCAATCCAAGTGAGGAATGAACAGGACTGATGTTCGTTAGCGTTATTGAAATGACCTACTTTCACTTTTGAAGGAAGGTCTGAATTTGACAGTCTTCTAGTAGCCTTAAGTGGACACCACTTATGGTTCGTAGGGGATGACTGTGCTGTGTTTCGGAACCTCAAAAATGAGATGCCTGAAGGCCCTCGGCGGACGTTCGGCGTAGCGTGTTTCTCTAGTGCTAGATGTAGCTGTTTGCCGGAGTGCTAAGATAGGTTCGGAACCCATCCAGATGAAGTTCTCAGATGCTCGCGTAATCCACAACTGTTGATAACATGTGCAAACGATTGTATTACAGCTACTTAAAAATGAAGAGCTGAATAGCGCAGTGTTAACAAGCCTCGTGGAAAAGGTGAGGAAAGTTGCCTAAAGCACCTCGTATCACTATAATCTTGTATATACTTTCAGCTGACTGACAACTAAATACAGGTCAGGGATTTTACAGACTTGGTGGGGATAACACCCCTCCTAACTGTTTTCTGGGAGGACAGATGACAGGGTAAAAATCTTTACGGGAAAACCTGTAGGATTTGAAAATCCAAATCCAATTTAAACACAATGAAGGGTGAGTTACAGATCCATTTCACCGAATTCAAGTCCGAAATTGAGCAGCTATCTGATTAGTAAAGCGAGCTTAAAAAAGCTTCTTCCGCTGAAAATACCAAACCAGTAGAAGTGAGAACACGATACTCAGTCCAATGATGGCTGCAAATGCCCATGGCTCATCGCTAAAGGGCAACGAAACGTTCATTCCAAACAGACTTGCTACCAAGGTTGGCACCGTCAAGACGATCGTAATGAAGGTGAGGCGCTGAATGACCACATTCAGGTTGTTCGAAATGATGGAGGAATACGCATCCATCGTACCACCAAGGATATTGGTGTAGATGTTACTCATCTCCAAGGCCTGCGAGTTGTCAATGATGATGTCCTCGAAGAGATCCGTTTTAATCTCGTTGTTACGGATGCCTAGAAAATCAGTCCGCTTCATCTTCATTTTGAGCAGCTCATTGGTCGACAGCGAGTTCACAAAAAAGACCAGCGACTTTTCAATCGCTAGCAACTGCCGAAGCTCTTTGTTTCGACTTGAATCGTAGAGTTCTCGCTCTATCGTGTTGCGGCGTTTGTTGAGGTTACGCAGGTAGGTCGTAAACCTGAACACGTTTTGCTCTAAAATACGCAGCACAAAATCAGATTGGTCGGAAGGTTCGAAGAAGCGAATCTTACCGTCAACGAAGTTCTGAAGTATAGTCTCCTTGGCTGAGGTGATGGTGACTGCCAGGTCTGGCGTCAATACAATTCCAATCGGTGCGGTGACATAGATCGCATCGTTGTCTTCTAGCAGAAGAGCATTCTCTACTGGAGAATTGATAAGAATAAGGCGTACCTCTTCTTCCCTTTCGTAGCGACTCCGCTCGTCGATATCGAGTGAATCTTGGAGGAAGTCCAGCGGAATGTGATGTGTTCGCGCAAAGGCAGCTACTTCACCTTCTTTGAACGGTGGACAGAGGTGTGCCCAGCCCTTTTGGTACGATTCCTCCAACTCCACAACTTTACCCTTGTCTTTTGTGAAGTATCGTACCATGTTGTAGTGCTTAGGTGTAGAGGAGTTAGCGCTCAGGCAAACATAGTCAATCGATCAGGTTCGAGGTGACCTGTTCAGTTCAACGGCATTTTTGCCGCAACGTCTAGATGAGCACGCTGAAACATGGAGATCCGAATCGTTAAAGACAACCCTTCGATTCGGGAGACTTTAGGCCACAGCACCTAGTTAGCATACTCCGATCACGGTGCCGTAATCTCGACATTTATAAACTCAACAACCTGTGGCATCTCAGGCAAATATCCCGTATCGGCAATCATTCTAGCTGAGAAAAAGCCTCTAAAGAAACCTGTTTCAGCATTGAAAGTATCTAAATAGAAATGGTTGTCATAGCTAGGATCAACCCCATAAGACAGTATCGGGACATCATAATCTGTCAGAAAATAGCTTAACGATATGGAGTTGGGCTCATTTTGAGAGTTGTCTAGGGAAAAACATACATCATCATTGGGAAAAGGAATTCGCCCAAAAAGTAAGACCTCTTCGCCACGTACACTAATATTTGCAGGTAAGGCATTGTGAAGACTCACCCCAACAGTCGTGTCGGGCGCATTAGGAAATCTATCTGACTTATAGAAAAGATTTAAACCGGCTACAAAAGGCTCATTAATCTTGGTTCCGAAGGCTTTACCATATTCAACACTGACAGGTTCTAAAATTAAAAATCCAGTTGTGCTATCGTTGGTCACTTCTTCGAGAATACATTCTTGCTTGGGGTTCAAGGTAGTTCCATCCTCTGCTGTAAAACCGTCATCGTCGCCTTGACAAGCAATTAGAATGCAAGGAAGAACTAGCGGAAATAGACTCTTTTTTGCAAAAAACAATAAGTGCGTTAGGCAAGGTTTACATTGCATTATATTCAAAATTTAAGGCGCGGTCATCTCAACATTAATATACTCAACTATACGAGGCAATTCTGGCAAGAAAAAAGTATCTCCTATCATCCTTGCTGAAAAATAACCGTGAAAGAATCCTGTCTCAACACTAAAAGTATCA
This sequence comes from uncultured Saprospiraceae bacterium, assembly GCA_937923485.1. Lineage (GTDB taxonomy): Bacteria > Bacteroidota > Bacteroidia > Chitinophagales > Saprospiraceae > CALDTK01. Next base: position 1,084 of record CALDUE010000103.1, on the reverse strand, counting down.
ACAAATAACTTATTTTCAAACAGTGGATCTGGCTCATAACGCAGATATGGAACATCAACATGATAATTTAAATGAGATACGTTAACAGAATCTCGACGCTGCCTCGCACCGTATATAGGGAAACACTTTTGCGAGGTAGAAATAGGGATATTACTTATAGTAAAAACCTCTCCTTCAAGAGAATCGGCTCGATTAGGCCATATCATGTTCAACGTCACTGAAAAAGTAGAATCAGAAGACTTAAGTACATTTAGCCCAGCCTCAAATTCTTGATTTATTTTTGTGCCCACCGCACGTCCGAACTGCTGGCCTAGTGGAGTCATAATGATAAATCCAGATGATGAATCATCTGAAATCGTATCGATGATGCAATTTTGTTTGGGGGATGGAAAAATCATAGGTTCGGTGACAGAGATGATATCATCGGAGGTGCAGGATCCAGCCCAAAAGAGAAGAGCTGAACATATAAGAATCGAATATTTCATAGAGAATCTAGTTTGAAATGTACAAAAGTGATGTGTCTGTGGTTCCATCTTCATAGGTTGTAGAGACAACAAAAAGTCCTCTAGGAAGATGGTCGCTGATACTGATTGAATTTGAAGCAAAAGTTGTTTCGTAGATTGGACGACCTAGAATATCACATACGATAATTCTATCGACATCAACTATAGGCGATATCTTCAGTGGAGAATATGTTTCAAGCTCAATTAAGTTACATGGTTCAAAAGGAGCACAAAGTCCACCATTGAGACGAATCGTTCTTTGAGAAACGACATCTCCATCGAGCAATATTTTTACATGTACGAAAAAAAATTGACAAGGATCGTCGATTGGAGGATCTACTGAGATACTTGCACCTGTACCAAGAGCACTATAATTACTAGGATCATTATTAAAAAATCCAGATTGATTCCAATACCATTCATAAGTATATGTGGTTGAGTTATTCGAAGTGATAGCATCCAATTCCAAAATGCAATCCACAACATCTAATTCGATCTGGGTGGTGACTAATTCACTCGGATTATAATCCTCAATTATACATCCAAATTCATTCATTCTTCCTGCATTATTATTCGCAGGC
>CALDUE010000102.1 GCA_937923485.1 uncultured Saprospiraceae bacterium | reverse complement strand
TTTAAATGCTGAGAAAGATTTTGGTTAAAGAACTAATACAAAGTTAATCTAGCGATCCTGCGAAAATGAGTATTAAGCCCATACGGCGCACTTCACTATACAGTCGGTTAAGAGATTGTATAGATGGCACTAGCAGGAGTACTGCCAATACGCCAAACTACCTTAATACCATTAGCGAAAGTTTCACGTAACTATAAGATTATGATGCACTTACATCTATCGCGCATGTCAGCCTCATTAAGCATTTTAGCGTACCCACATATAATTTAGTTAAATTGCATTTCATAAGCTAAAATGTGCATTTCATAAACTTTATAACACCGTTCATTCATTTTATTTGGCTACGTTCGAATGCCAGTTTATATTTACATGCCAGTCTCAAACAAACTTTCTAACCAAAATCACGACCTCTCCATAACGACCTTCTTCCTAAAGTGAAAAAAGGTTCTCACGTATGTTCGCATACTCGAGTAACTGAAACGTACTCAGAACTCTACTATCAGACTGCGTACAATTAAAATTTGATGCGATTTCTTGCATTCATCTTTTTGTCTTGATTGACAAGTCCCCACCTTTTATCACTGGCCTGAAAGTCAACTTCCGTTTCCTACCATGAACCCACAACTGGATTAAGGTAGGAGATGGGAGAGGTTGTCTAACATCTCCTATTTTGCCTATTCAGATCTCTATCGTAGGATGCCCCTATGAACTTATCCCTCGCCTAGATGCAGCTTTCCAAAGGGATCCCATATTCGATTTCTCACTGCATCATTATACCTATGGAAGCACAGCGAGTTTAGGTGAGTTAGAGAATTCCAATTTCATCATGTATTTTTTTGAAATGGGATCCTTAGAATCGAAATCTCTACCTTTAGAGCAGGTTAATAAAGCTGCAAATTCTATCTGCATTTTCAAGACTAAATGTCAGCAATCAAGACTTCTTGAAAAACTAGGCTTCTGCGTAGTCTACGAACCCTTCACACTCACTGAAATACTCGACAAAGTAAGAGACAAACTCTCTTCCCTCCTAAAATCTACATCGACACACACTGCAGAGGCTCAAGAAGAGCGAACACTTGTCTTTTCCTCTACCAATCGATATATTATGATTGAGGTGGAAAAACTCGTTGCTGCTAATTCTTCAGGAAACTATACCACCTTGTTTCTAAAGGACAATAAGCAAGTCACCGTAACCAAACAGATTGGTAAGGTGTGCAAAAGCCTTCCTACTTCTACATTCTTTAGAGTCCACCACAGCTACGTTGTAAATCGAAATTATATTCAGTCTATTCTCAAGCAGAATCAACTAACGGTAGTTTTGTCAGACAAAACTAGAGTGCCTGTCTCAAGAAGAAAGAAAAAGGAATTTATCAGCTGGCTTGGCCAGACAGCCTAAGCTCTGATTAGCTGAAGTCGAGCTATCGCAGGTTGAACCTCAAAGGCATTCCTGACATGAACACCACGAGATTAACCTGCGCATACAGGTACCAGTAAGCTCGCCTCCCCCCTACCGCTTCACAAGCTTTAAACTCTCTACGCCCGAATTAGTCTTCGCTTCAAGCAAATACATTCCGGCACCTAGACCAGAAGGCCAAGCATAGGAGTTCTCGCCTGACGAGAGCTGGAACACTCCGCATTCTTTTCCAGAAAGGTCGTACAGCGACGCGGTAAGCGGATCGTCAGCGGTATACTGTAATCGAAGTTCGCTCGTAATAGGATTTTCTATGAGGGTGACCGAAGTACTCCGCGATTCGACCTGCTGCACGTGCTCGTAGGCTACGATATCAGAAAGATTACTCTGCCCGTCAAAATCGACTTGCTGGATTTGATAGTAGGTAATACCACCAGCGCGTACAGCTTGGTCTAAGAAAGAATAGGTTTTCGCCGTCTGGGCATTGCCGCGCCCTGCTACCGTGGCAATACTTGACCAGTCACGACCATTTTCGCTGCGGAGCACTTCAAAGCGCTCGTTGTTAAGCTCAGCGGCTACCGTCCAAGAAACCTCTACGTAATTACCGGCTGGCGCTGCTCCAACAGCAACCCACTCTACGGGTAAGGGAGCCAGACATCCTGCCCCATCTACTTCGCTCTTCTGCGCTACGGCAAATGCACGCTGGCTGGTTTTGCCGGAAGGTGAAACAGCTGCTACTGTAAACAGCGAATCAACTCCTGCCGATAAATTTTGCAGATTTATGAAGGTATCTGATACCGTAGACACCAATTCCATTTCTGATCCATCAAATTTGTACACCTCATACGAAGTAGCCGAATTTACTGGCGACCAATTGAGCGCTATTCCTCCATCACAGAAGGATTCGCCTGTGATCGTTGCCGGAGCTGCCAGCGCAAAGGTTGGTGAATTCGTCTCGTCAGAAAGAAGCGACGACTCGTTCGTCACACGGAAAGAAAGATTTGAATTTTCAACCGGTGGAGACCACACAATATTCCGGACGGCATTCGCAATACCAGCTTGAATCGTCTGCCACGCTCCCCCGTCAACATTGTACTCTATTTTCCAAGTACCTGCTTGCCCAGAAGAAGCCTCCCAGCCAATGTACATGTCTTCAAAAGGATTAATACTTTCTCCGCCATACGGACAGGTAAGCATTACTTCTGGCTCTTCTACCACCCAAGACAAAACATAGTCAGTCGAACCATAAGGTAGATGAACACCATTGACAAGGATTTGATAGATTCCTTGCGTTGGATTCGGAATAGTGACCTGCTCAATATTATTTAACGTGTCAATTCCACGAACAGCTACGTTTGCAGGATTGATTGGATCAAGCACCCAAGGACGGATCGTATCACCATTTGGAGCGACTACCTGAAGATCAAAATTATTCACCAAAGTTGCACCGGTATTAGCTGTAGGTCCAGCTTGATCAGGCCAATACAGCAAAACTTTTAATTGTTCAGTAATATGAGAAGTAGAAATCGATTGCGCATACTGTCCATTAAAGGATAGGCTCCCTTGATGGTAGGTGGAATTATTTAGGGCATTCAAGGCTTTCACTCCATTTATCAATCCAAACCCATGCTGAAAATCTGGTCCCGCTGGCCCAAGATCTTCAGCCGTATTACAGGCTATTGCTTTAAGTAAAGCTCCTTCGGGTAAAACGCCTCCATTAAGCTCTTTATAACGCTGTGTGAGCAGGCCTAAGGTCGCAGCCACTCCAGGAGCGGCATAGCTCGTACCTGTGCCTGTGCTGTAGCCTCCCTGCCGATTATTGGAAGTAACGTTGTGACCGATTGCCACAATCTCAGGCTTGATGCGACCATCAAAGGTCGGACCTGCGCTACTTCCGACAAACCTAGTTCTGTTGAAGCGCATGTTACCGACAGACAGCGTATTCTTCGCTACCTGAGCCCCGCCCGGAATAGTTCCATAACTGGCCGGGAGACCGTTGCATGAACTTGAACCCGAATTACCCACGGCATATACATGTATTAAATTTGGATTATCAAACAGTTGCTGATCTACACTCGCACTTGAACCGTAATATTTATTTGCAGACGTGCAATTAAAACTAGGTCCGTATGAATTATTCGTGATAGACATTTGAAAATTAGCCAAATGAGTTGGAGCATTATATACAATTCCCGAAGTTGGCTCGATGACCAATTCCGCTTCACAGGCAACCCCTCTATTTTCACTATAAACGCTTCCAGTACTCGCCATAATCCCTGATACCATATCAGGATGATTGCGCCATGCCGAATTGTAATAACTCGTAGTAGAAATGACCCGATCTCCAATATCCGGGTGGCCAGATAATTTACCACCGTCCCCAACTCCGAGCACTACACCTTGTCCGTTAAGATTAGGTGCTCCAGGAATTCCAGAATTCAAGGGTGTTACACTTTGCCCAATGCGTGCCTCCAAATTGTACGGTACAGCCTCACCTAAAACAGGGGTCGCATTTAGAATTAATGGATGTTCAAGAAGTGACTTAAGTTGATTTTCAGCGACTACGCCAGTTAAAGTTATCCCTCCACTGACTTGCTCTTTAGCCTTTTTAAATCCAGCTTTCGCCAAAACATTTTGTAGCTCTCTCTCAGCTTTAGCATACGCAAGCACCAGATCAACTTCAATTTCAGCTGAGCTCTCCGTAGACACGTCTCGAGCCAACTCTGAACGAGATGTAGCGAGCTGAGCTGGCGAGTACTTGACAGTGGTTGGCTGCCCCGAAAGAAGATAGGTTTGATCTCCGTAGTAATGAAGGATTTTGATGCCCTCTTTCATCAATGCTTTCTCAGATTCAGCGCCTAAGGGGCCATCCAACCTGACAATTTCCGTGGCTTGGCTAGTCGTTTGCGCGAAAAGAACTGGACTGCTGAGACCTATAGCCAACACAAGCATAGCATTAAACTTAATGCGTAAGAAATTCATAATTATCACATTGGATGCACTGAGAGAAGTACATCCGCCGACCTTGTTCGAGATCCGGGGGGAATGCGGATGAAATTGGCGCTAAGTCACGCGTCTAGGACAGCTAAGAGCGCCACCACGACAGGTTCAATAGACATGCCAAGCCGTTGAATTGTAGGGTTTTGCCCGTCAAATGACCTCATATAGTTTATATCACCATGCGTGCTTCAGTCAGTTGGCAAATCGAGTGTATACCTGGTCGTAATTGATTGAGCAGCGTCTAGGATGTGAACGGCCCTCGCCTCCTCAAATTCCCGATTTCCGCAACTACCCTACTCCGAAGTTTCAATATCTGAACGGGAAGCCCCTTTAATTGACTTGATCTTTGAGTTACAACAAAGCCATAAGTGGTCTACGTGATGAGGTCTTGGAAAGTCAAAATTGTTTCTCTTTTGCTCGGTGCGGCCACATGCAGCGTAGCCTATACACAAATTCCGGCCAAATTGGCACTGAGCGTACACTCAGGCCTTGCTCCTAAAGGTGCTCCGATTTTTTTTGTCCTGCGGATTGACAATCCGCAGGACAAAAAAGGCTGACAATCCGCAGGACAAAAGGCGCTCAATACCTCCCCGCTCCCTTCCATTCAAAGTGTCCTTGCTTGTAATTCGTAGGTTTCAAAGGCATAAACTCACCATCGGTCTCCCCGAGCCACTGCCAGAGGGTTTTGGCGGAAGCTGAAATCTCGTCCTGTAAACTAGGATCAGCGATCAAGTTGCGCGCCTCGTTGGGATCATTGATGATGTCGTAAAACTCATTGCGATCCCAGATACCGTGATAGCGGATGTACTTGTAGCGATTTCCACGCACTGCATGCACCGTTGGCGTCTGAGGAAAAGCACGCTCCCAATAGTACTCGTATGGTACGTAGGTGCGCCAATCGGCTGGAGCCTGATTTTGCATTAAAGGCTTCATCGAAGCTCCGCGGAAATAATCAGGAATTTCAACGCCAACTACATCCAATACTGTTGGCGCGATATCTAAATTTTGTACCAACTCAGGTGAAGTGCCTGGAAGCACAACGCCAGGTCCCCACGCCAACATCGGAACACGCATAGATTCTTCGTAGGCCTGACGCTTGTCAATCAATCCATGCTCCCCAAAGCTAAAACCGTTGTCCCCCATATAGATGACTACTGTCGGTCGGCCTGCGGCAGTCTCGGTTTTAGCGAAAGCGAGCACATCACGCACACTCTCATCAACGGCACGAAGCGCCTCCAAATAGGCGACATAGAAGCTGTCAAAAGGGATCGCACCGTTGTACATAAAGTCCACACCATGCCATGAGTGGCGCTGACGTTTCACCCAGTTGGGCAATGCCTCATAATCGTATCCAACCGCTTTAGCACGCGCGAAAGCGTCGCTTGGTGTGGTTGGACAGGTACTCGCTTCTAGAGGCAATTTCCGATCAAGGCGCGTATCAGCACCATTGCGCAGGCTGTTTTCATACCCGACTTCATTCTTTACCCAAGAACGCGTCTCATCTAATTCCTGCTGACTTGGCGGCCACATCGTAGGAGGATAACTAATCGGCAAATCAGCATAGGAGCCCAGGTGACGTTTGGCCGGTTGAAATTCCGCATGCACAGCTTTGTGACTCAGGTACGCGAAATACGGCTCGCCAGCAGCACTCTGCTCCTTAGCCCAGTCCAAGCTCATACGCGTGAGCAAATCGGTGGTGTAGGTCGTGTCATCTTGCGGTGCAGCAACGCCATTAATGTTGAGCGTTACACCGTAATACGTTCCCTGTCCCTTAAAGCTCACCCACTCATCAAAACCTACCTGCGGATTATCGTCCGACTCGTCGATGTGCCACTTACCAAAGAAGCCTGTTTTCAATCCAGCATCTTGCAGGAGCTGAGGGAAAAACGTGAGGCCATCGGGCATCGGGCTCGAATTATCGATGACGGTATGCTCATGCGCATATTGGCCCGTGAGGATCGTGGCACGACTCGGCGAACAGAGACTCGTACTCACAAAAGCATTAGAGAAGTGGCGACCATCGCGCGCCATCTCGTCGAGCGCAGGTGTTTGTAGGCCTTCAAACCTTCCGGTAAAACCCATGGCGTCATAGCGGTGATCGTCCGAAAGGATGAAAATGACGTTGGGCTGCAAGGTAGTATCAAGCCTGTTCTCATTGTATCCTGCAACTGCTTCTGCGAGGAGGTTGTTTTGCGCTTCTGGATTGAAGATGAGCACCTTGCCCGTATCCAATGCCCTATTAGAGACAGGAGGGTTTTTGGCTTTTTCCTTGCCCGCATCAATTTTATCCCAGACTGTACCCTCCGTCTGGGCACTGAGAGAAACCGTCAGAAGGATCGTGAAGGAAAGGCAGAAAGAGAAAACGCTTCGCATAGAGGGAAAGCTACGAAAATCGACGGGTTGAATCAAAGGCTCTTGTGAACTAGCCCAATGCTTCGTAGTTGAGCGCTCGCTTGTCTGAGTTAACGGTTTCGAGCTTTCGCCAAAACCTCAAACAAGGTGTTGACGTCAGTGTAGAATTGCTGAACTTAACCTGAGGGTATAGCAGGTTTTGGCGCAAGCAGGAATAAAAGACAGCAGTGCTAGAAATTTAGAGGAACCGAACATTTGAGCGTGACTCAACATCCACTTCAAAACAGTCATATTCTGTTGAACAGCAGGGGTAAAAACGGTCTAGTTTGACGAAAAACAGATGTTATCCACAAAAAAAGTCGTATAAAGCTCAATCCGCATCTGAATTGCAGAAAAAAGTAACAGCTTTTCCCCCAAAGTCTGACGCGTGCGTCAAATTTGTTTGCTTTGCACTTTGGATAAGCTATATACCTGTTTACAGGTAAGCTTTTGACTGTCTTCACTCCCCCAACCCGCCTTCCACCTATGGGTTTTTTCAGTTTTTTCTCTCAAGAACTTGCCATTGATCTCGGTACAGCGAATACGCTGATTATCGAGGACGGTAAAGTCGTAGTTGACGAACCTTCAATCGTAGCCATTGATCGTCGTACTGGCCAGATGATCGCCGTAGGTCATAAGGCGATGCAGATGCACGAGAAGACGCACGAGAACATCAAGACGATTCGTCCGCTCAAGGATGGCGTTATCGCAGATTTTCAGGCAGCGGAGAACATGATCGAAGGCATGATTAACATGATCGGTCGCCGACGTCGCTTGTTTTCTCACATGAAAATGGTGATTTGTATTCCTTCGGGAATTACTGAGGTGGAAAAGCGCGCAGTTTTTGAAAGCGCCGACCACGTCGATGCGAAAGAAACCTACCTCATTCACGAGCCGATGGCCGCTGCTCTCGGTATCGGCCTTGATGTAGAGGAGCCGATCGGTAACATGATCATTGACATAGGAGGTGGTACTACAGAGATCGCGGTCATCGCACTGAGTGGTATCGTTTGCGATCAGTCTATCCGTATTGCGGGTGATGAGTTTACGAGCGACATCATGTCCTACATGAAGCGTCAGCACAACATCTTGATCGGTGAGCGTACTGCCGAGCAGATCAAGATTCATGTTGGTTCGGCCCTTCACGAACTTGAAAATCCACCAGAGGACTACGCCGTGAATGGTCGCGACCTCATGACTGGTATTCCAAAGCAAATCACGGTCAACTTCCAAGAGATCGCCAATGCCCTCGACAAGTCTGTAAGTAAGGTTGAGGATGCCGTGCTTAAAGCATTGGAGACTACCCCACCCGAGCTGGCTTCTGATATCTACCGCACAGGTCTTTACTTGACGGGAGGTGGTGCACTACTTCGTGGGCTTGATAAGCGTCTAAGTCAAAA
>CALDUE010000101.1 GCA_937923485.1 uncultured Saprospiraceae bacterium | reverse complement strand
TGATCAAAAAGGAAAGCCGTCGCGTTTACCGAATGAAGAATCGATACTTTCGCCCTCCCTTTTTTAATAGCTTTTTCAAGCCTATCACATGTCAACTCCTCGTGTCCGTTTCGCCCCCAGTCCGACTGGTCCACTGCACATCGGTGGACTTCGCACAGCGCTATACAATTACCTGTACGCACGCAAACTCGGCGGCACGTTCATCCTGCGCATTGAGGACACCGATCAAAAAAGATACGTAGAGGGAGCGGAGCAATACATACGTGAAGCGCTGACGTGGAGTGGAATGGCACCTGATGAAGGTCCAGAAGCAGGTGGCGACTACGGTCCATATCGTCAAAGTGAGCGCTCTGAGCTCTACGCCAAGTATACCCAGCAACTCGTCGATGCGGGAAAGGCTTATTACGCCTTCGATACGCCAGAAGCACTCGACGCTGCACGATCAGCAGCAGAAGCGGATGGCAAAGTATTTCGTTATGATTCATCAACGCGCGGAGGCTTAGATAATAGCCTCGAAATGTCAGCTGATGCCCTCAACGCGCGTTTGGCGACAGACGAAGCAAGAGTTGTTCGTCTTTTCGTGCAAGCTGATGAGCAAGTAGTATTCTCTGATGTTGTGCGTGGAACCGTGCGCATGAGTACTAATGAACTCGACGACAAGGTGCTCATGAAAGCCGATGGCCTTCCTACCTATCACCTCGCCAACGTGGTTGATGATTACGAAATGAAGATTACGCACGTCATTCGAGGCGAGGAGTGGTTGCCAAGTACAGCTCACCACGTCTTGTTGTATGATGCGTTCGGCTTTCGCCAAAACATGCCAGCCTTTGCACACCTGCCATTGATCCTTAAACCTGTTGGAAAAGGAAAGCTCTCGAAGCGTGATGGCGCGAAGTTCGGTATGCCCGTTTTCCCAATGGAATGGGACGACCAGGCAAGTGGTGAGACGTTCTCCGGTTTTCGCGAAAGCGGATTTTTGCCAGACGCAGTGATCAACTTCTTAGCCTTCTTAGGCTGGAATCCAGGCACCGAACAAGAGATGTTTAACCTCGAAGAATTGGTCGTAGCATTCGACTTGGATAAAATCGGAAAGAGTGGAGCCCGATTTGATTTTGACAAAGCGAAATGGTTCAACCAGCAATACATCAGCCAACTAAGTGATGATGCCTTTGCAGACATGGTTGCACCCAGTGTGCAGGAGGCAGGTTTTGACGTAAGTAGAGAAAAATTACTTGCCCTTGCGCCACTTATGCGCGAGCGCCTCAATACCGCCAATGAGCTGCCGACGACTGGAGCTTATCTATTTACGTCGCCAAATGCCTTTGATGATAAGCAGGCAGAAAAGCGTCTTAAAAAAGCCGACCTTGATCAACTCGCTCACGTTGGAGCTATCTTAGAAGGCGTATCCTCGTGGGATGCTGAACAAGCAGGTACTCAACTGAAAAGCTGGGCAAATGAGCATGAAGTCAAACTTGGAATTCTCCTCCCGCTTTATCGAATAGCGCTGACAGGAGGCATGTCGGGCCCAGATGTTTTTGAACTCGGAGAAGTGCTAGGAAAAGAAGAAACTATCCAACGCTGGGAAACAGCATTGGCTCATTTTCGTTCTTTACAGAGTAACCTAAGTGCTGCTTAAGCGCACAAACTAAATATGTCACGCAAAGACAAGCCTAAACCAACGTCCAAATCGGCACCACTACCTGACGTCCATCCGGACCTCGAGGGCTTCGATGTCGAGTTGAATCGCTTTGGGGAAGTTGACATGACCATCTCTGTTGATGAGCTCAACAATTTCCTAGATCGTGAGGTCGATGATCCAAAGCTAAAACAATGGGGATTCGCAGAAGAAGAGTAGAAAATTACTTTTCTGAGATCATGAAGTCATAACCGTTTGGTCGTATCAAGTGTAGCTTCACCATATGTCAAAAACCTTTCTTTTTGTAACAGGGCTACTGCTCTTTGTCCAGGGACTATCGAGTTGTAAAAATATATTTTCTTCCAATCAAGAAGCGGAGTCGAAGAAATTGGTTTTTGATCCAAACATGCCGCCATTTTCGATGGACGATGTGCCGCATAATACCCTTAAATACCAAGGGATGACTTTCGCGCACGAAGGTTATGATGGCGTCAGAGGTTATGGTGGGGAGATGACTAAACCTTCTTTGGACAGCCTCTTGAAGTTCAATGTGAATGCCGTTGCGATTGTCCCGTACACGTTTATGCGTGATGCGACAATTCCCACCGAACTTCCAATCCCTGATCGACTTGGATCTGAGACTGATGAGGCAGTGTTTCATTCGGTCAAAGAAGCGAAGGCTCGTGGCATGGTAGTCATGCTAAAACCTCAAATTTGGTTGGGTGGAGGTAGCTGGCCAGGTGACGTCAACTTTGAGACAGAGGCCGACTGGGATACATGGTTTGTAAACTATGAAGAGTGGATTATGCACTACGCTGAGTTAAGTGAATCGAACAATGTCGATGTCCTCTGTATCGGAACCGAGCTTGTGCAAACCACTTTAAAGCAGCCGGACAAGTGGCGTGCACTTATCGCCAAAATACGGAAAGCCTATTCCGGAAAAGTGACGTACGCAGCCAACTGGGGTGATGAATTTGAAGGATTTTCGTTTTGGGATGCGCTCGACGTTGTAGGACTCAACAGCTACTATCCTCTCACCACGAATGAAAACCCATCTGACGGGGAATTACTCGCTGGGGCAAAGGCATGGATGATTAAAGCAAATAACATCAGTGCGAAAGCTGGGAAACCGCTTTGGTTGACCGAGGTAGGGTTTCGATCGGTGGAGGGTGCATGGATAAATCCTCACGCCGCCGCAGGAGATCTCCCACGGAGTTATGAAGCTCAGGAACGGTGTTTTCAAGCACTGGTACGAGCCACCGTGGAGGCGCCTACCTTAGAAGGCATGTTTGTGTGGAAATGGCCGAGTTACCTAGGAAGAGGCAAAGGCAAAAGTAGGTGGCGAGGCGAGCCTAATCGAGATTTTACTCCTGGTGGCAAGCCTGCAGGCGAAGTCTTAAAGAAGTATTACGAAGGGACCTAAGTATTGGATTACTAGTCTATTTATCGTATCTCTTTCACGTAATCCAACATGTAGTTTCCCAACATCCTATACTTGCGCTATGTCCAAAATTTTCGAAGTTCAAGAAAAGTTGCTCCAAGAGCAGGGTTTCACTTTTGAACGCACCGATTTTGATCGTCCATGGGGCGGCTTCTTTGTGATCAACGAAGATCAAGCACCGGCATTTATCGAACGCTATTTTCCAGGCCACTCGAGCACTGACTTAATTAAAGGGCGAAAGGTGAGCCCGAAAATTTTGATCGTAGCGCCGCATAAACGTCTCAGTTGGCAATATCATCATCGACGAGAGGAGATTTGGCGGGTGCTTGATGGACCCGTAGCCGTAGCTCACTGCCTACACAGCGATGAGCAGCCCGAACCAACCGAATACATCAACGGAGAATCAATAGTTTTAAGCCAAGGGGAGCGCCACAGACTCATAGGTTTGGATACCTTTGGAATTATTGCCGAAATTTGGCAACACACAGATCCTGAAAATCCGAGTGATGAAGACGATATTGTGCGTCTACAAGATGACTTTGGAAGAAGTTAGACTTTCTCACCTACTCCCCCCGCCATGGTAAATAGCAACGAAAAGAAGAGAGAACGTAACGACATCTATACTGCCTTTTTCGTTCTTACTCTATTTGTGGTGTTCGGTTTTTTAATAACGCGTTCAACCGCCACTAACGATGAAGTGGAGACGGTCTGGATCGAACAGCCGGCAAGTCCGTCAGGCTATCAGGGTTATCCCTTTCCTCATGACGACGAAAGCATAAAGCACGTCAAGCATCTTAGGGTAGAAGAACGTTTAACGGCTCTACCAGCCCGTAAGATGATGCCTGTCAAATCAGGGGAGCTTATTGCAAAGCCGATGAGCGCTATCGCACCAGCTGGTGCCGCAGCAATCGCGGCAGTAGTCCCAGAACGAAAAATTGAAATAGAAGCGCCGAGCGAGCGTGTTATCGAAGAGGTGGTTGTCGTTGAAGAAGAAGTAGTTGAAGTCGAGCCAACCGTAGCTGCACCTGTTAAAGTGGAGCCTGCGCCAACACCCAAGCCAAAGCAAATAGTAAAAAAGCCGAAACCTGTCGCAAAGCCAGCGCCCAAGCCTCAGCCAGTACCCAACCCGGTAGTTAGTAGCAATTCAGGCGTCAACTACATTACCAGCGATCTTCCTTGTGTTTGGATCGTGGGTATTTTTAAGAATTTGAGCAACGTCAACCGCGTCGTTGCACGTTTGCGCCTCAACAAGTTCGATGTTGCTACGGGGCTTCATGAGAAAGGTACTTATGTTGGCGTGCCTTGTGAGTGTCAGAAAGATGATCCTAAGCAAGCTAAGCTTCGCGAGATTTTTTCCGCTCAGCCATGGATGCTCAAGAAGTAAAATCCTTTCAGTCGTTTTGGCTGTTAGCCCTGCATGGCACATCCAAAAAGACTCCCGACGAAAGCTGGTCAAGAATCTGTGTGGGACTATCCCAGACCACCTAAACTAGAACCCGTAAATAACACCTTGCTTGTAGAATTTGCGGGGCAAGTTTTGGCGAAGACCACAAAAGGATATCGTGTACTTGAGACGAGCCACCCTCCCGTCTATTATATTCCAGAAGAGGACGTTCGACTTGACTTCATGTCATTGAGTAGTGGCAATGCAACAAATTGCGAGTGGAAAGGACAGGCACAGTATTTCGATGCTGTAGTTGGCACAAAGCACAGCGAACAAGTCGCCTGGCGTTACCTCAATCCTGTTCCTGCATTTGCAGACATAAAAGGCTACTTCGCATTTTATGCTGGTCGCGTCGATGCTTGCTATGTCGATGATGAGCTCGTGCAAGCCCAGCCCGGTAATTTCTACGGTGGTTGGATCACAGCTAAAGTCGTTGGTCCATTTAAGGGAGGGCCAGGTTCGTGGGGCTGGTAGGCCTCCTTTTCCTAAAATGAACAAATCAGGTAATCTTAGTGATCCAAAACAAAACCGATTGTCCAACAAGCCGTTTCTTTGCTTTACTGGAGTGCGGCCTTAATCTGTTCGATTACGCTCATCTTTCTTTGTTCTAAACCTAAACTCATGAATCCTCTACTTCGCGTTTCCAAGTTGATGTCAACCAATCTGATTACTGTAATGACCACGACTCCTGTAACGGAGGCGCTCGTTTTGTTTGAGCAACATCACATACACCACCTCCCTGTTGTTGCAGCAGACCGTACTCTCTTAGGTCTGATCAGTCAAACGGACGTAACCAAGATGGTGATGAAGTCCGAGGCTGAGGTCCGAGTGATGAAGGTTGGTGACATCATGACAGAAGGCTTGGCCAAATTGGAGAAAACTGATACAGTTGCAACAGCAGCCAACCTCTTCATGCTCAATCGTTTTCACGCACTTCCTGTAATTGAAGGAGAGAAGATTGTTGGTATGCTAACTACACTTGATCTGATCAAGTTAGTAGACAACGAAAAGATCCAACTTGAGGACTACAAAGAAATTGCAGAGTAGGCCCGTTCTACTCTTTTTTCCCGGTCGCAGCCCAGCGAATTCCTGCACTTAGGTGCTGCTGGAATGCTGGGAGAATGAAGGTATCATCCATGTGACCGATGCCTGTATAGAAGGCTCTTCCACCTGCTGGTTCGTGAAACCACGCCAGTGGGTGGAACACGCCCATCACGCATTTCCCTTTGTATCCATTGGTTTCGACAGTATTCGTGTCTAGGCGCATGAGGTACTTCAAATCAGTATTATAGGGAACGGTGTACTCGTACCATTCTTCGTATAGACTTAAGCTGTCGCCAAAACCTTCCATGCCCGGGAAGTCTTGCTTGATCGTGTAGACCGTGCCTGTTTGGTGCTGTGGGTGCTGTACGAATTGACGGCCCACCACTTCTCTATAAAACGGCCAATCGTATTCGGTGTCCGCTGCGGCGTGAATACCAACATAGCCTTTACCAGCGCGTATAAATTTCTCGAAAGCTGCTTCCTCAGCATCGCCAAGCACATCTCCTGTGGTACTCAAGAAAACAATCGCCTCGTACTTGGCCAGTCCGCTGTCGCTAAAACGGGTAGAATCTTCCGTGTGATCAACCGAGAAATTATGCTTCTTTCCTAGGTCTCTGATAGAGGCGACGCCAGCTTCAATAGACTCATGGCGATATCCATTCGTCTTAGTGAAAACCAAGACGTCAAATTCTGTATTCGTCTGAGCGAATGCTGAGCATATCGCGCAGACCATGATAATAGGAAGAAGGGAACGGAGCATACGGTTCTTGTTCGTTTGGTCTTGGAAATTGATGCCTGAAATTTATCTACGACTGTCTCTCGCACTTTTACCGATGAGGCCGAAGTCAAGACTAACGGCGATGACCATTCCGACGATTGGCCACAACGACCACTCGCCTACGAAATAGTGCTGCACCATCGCATACCAGATGCAAGTCAGCGGGGCGAAGAGTAATCCAAGAATAGGATAGAGTAGGCCATTATAGGCTGCATCAAACCAATCGGAGAATAACCAGAGTACCACCAGCATGACGCGGGGAAACCCTAGACTAAGAAGTATAGTCAGACAAGGCATAGCCTAAAGATAAGAAAACGCATTCGGGAATCTATATAGGTAAATAAGTATAGCCGCAAATCATTCCCACTACCCCCAAAAGGTAGCTGATACGGTATATCTGGCCGATCTGCTTACCTTTACTGCTGGTCAAGATGAACTCTGACCGATCCCATTTCCCCCGAACATATCGACTTCCAACGTTAGCATTAGCGTTGACTGTTACTCCCCGCTGTAATGGCTCCCCCAACCATTATACTATCGGCTGGTGCATAAAGAAGACCTCCCGCGCGCCCGTCCTGGTCGTTCCGTCTCCTACCCCCACGGGCGGCCAGGGCGAAGCTGGTGGTGTTAGAAGACCCAAGCAAGCTCTGCTCTATTCAGAGATCTCAGCCTATAATAAAGCCTTGATGCGATCGTAGGCAGCTTTATTGGTTGCTGTTCCACTACATCCAAGCTCTTTTGCTTGCTCTTGGATATTTTCTACACGGTTGCCTGGGTTAGGGTGTGTGCTCAAGAATGCAGGTGGTCGATCTCCGTTCGACGAAGCATTTAGTTTAATGAAAAAGTCAGCTGCCCCGTCGGCTTCGTAGCTGGTTGGACACATGTAAACGACAGAGTACGAATCTGCTTCGGTTTCTGCGGCACGACCGAATGATAGCGTAGTAAGACCTGCGGCGATTTCACCGAGTTGGCCTGCACCAGCGCCACCACCTATAGTTGCGGCTTGAAGCAATACACTCAGGCCGTACTGCTTGGTCAAGGCTTTTGTTGAGTGGCGAAGATCAGCGTGGGCGATCTCATGACCCATGACACCAGCAAGCTGCTCTTCTGAATCGAGGTACTTGATCAAACCAGTATACACGTAGATGTAGCCACCTGGAGTTGCAAACGCATTGAGCGTAGCATCATCGTTGATGATACGGACTTCCCACAAGAATTCATCTCTATTCTTGACCTTTCCAGAGTTAAGCAACGTAGTTGTGATTCCACGGATGTATCTGTAAACTTCTTCGTTTCCTCGTTCTGGAAGTACTGGATACTCTGCAGGGTTGGCAAGAATTTCTGCATTTACTTGTGCTCCAAGTTCTCTATCTCGGTCAAGAGAAAAGACATTGACTTTACTACATCCAAGACCGGCAACGGTAGTGATGATAAGGATCAAAAAAGTTGAAAAACGCATCAAAATTGAATTTTACTTTTGACGATAGTAACGCCTTCTCGTCACTGTTGGTGCACGCAAGACATTACAAAACAAACAAATGTATGCTTTTGAATGAGCGTCTATGGCCTTTTTGTTCAGCTGCAATCAAGAAAATTCAATTCTTAAGAGAATCCTAAACCTCGTTAATGCGTGGTTAAGCAGGATTATGGTTATTTTCGCCCGCCTTTCGGCAAAACTGTTGATGATCAGAGAGTTAGATTAGGTTTTGGCGTAAGCTGCATGACCAAATAACACTTTTTTGAATGTTGACAACACAACAAACCACGTTTTTAAGCAGTAATTAGGTTACGTCCTAAACCAGACCTCATGAAAAAGATTTTAACTCTATGCGTTATTGCGCTAGTAACTTTCAGTACAACAACCGCCACCCAGGCACAGCGTATTGCTGTAGTTGACATTAACGCAGTGCTCGAGGGCATGGCTGACTACAAAGCTTCTCAGACGGAACTTGACCGTGTCGCCGATGCTTGGAGACAAGAGATTGCTCAAGAATATGACAAGATTAAAGGCATGTACAACCGCTACCAAGCGGAGCAGGTGCTGCTAAGTGATGAGGCACGTAAGGAACGCGAAGACGAAATCGTTGATGCTGAGACGCGCGTTCGCGAAATGCAAAAGAATCGCTTCGGTCCTGATGGCGAGCTCTTCGAGCGTCGCGCTGAATTGGTTCAGCCTATTCAAGACAAGGTGTACTCTGCTATCCAATCTTTCGCAGATAAGCGAGGCTACGACCTGATTTTTGATAAAGGATCTGCAGCGGGTCTCTTGTATAGCAAGCCAACGTTCGACAAGACGGAGGAAGTCCAGACCATGATCGAAACGGGTAACTAAGCCGATCAAACTAACTGTAAACTAACAACAGTATGGAACTTGTGAAAAGTGACATACTGTGTAATTTTGTCCTTGTACTGAGGACACATCTCTCACGAACAACAATTTTAAGATCATGCGTAACGCAATTCTAATTCTACTTTGCTGCTTTGCCACGGCATTCAGCACACTTCAAGCGCAGTCGTTTGGCTACGTTAATTCTCAAGAACTTCTTGCAGGAATGGAGGAAGTAAAGGCTGCGGAAAGCAACCTCGTTGGCTTTCGCGACCAGAAGCAAAAGTTGCTGCAAATGGAAATCGAAAAATTCCAGCAGGAACTAGCAACGCTCGAGCAAAAGAACGCTGCAGGAGAACTCACTCCAAAGCAAATTGAAGAGGAGCAGACCCGCATGCAAACAGAGCAGCAGCGTATCGGCAAGATGGAGACGGACATGGGGCAAGAAATTGCGACTCGTCGCGAGAAAGAATTCCAGCCAATCTTTGACAAGGTGAATGCGGCTATCGAGAAGATCGCAAAGGAGAAGTCTTACCAGTATGTGTTTGATGCAGCAGCTGGTGGCGTAATCCTCTACGCTGATGAGAGTAACAACCTTACAGCAGAAGTCAAAGCGGCACTCGCAGCGATGAACTAAGCGTACTGTATCTTCCAATAAAGCGCCCTCTATTTCTTAGGAATTAGGGGGCGTTTTTGTTGGGGGTAGGCTTTGGATTCAGTCGACCTTAGTACAAATACACTGCACTGTGCGCTGCATACAAGTACAAGCCTAGTAGCTACCTTTCGGCTGCACAGAAAACGATTGCTATGTCTACCACCCAACTCAATGTGCTTGGTAAGCCCTTGCAGCCTTGTTCGGTTGATCCTATGACGGGGTTCTATCGCGACGGCTCCTGCAAGACAGGAGAGATGGATCACGGCTCACATGTTATCTGTTGCCGAGTGACGGAATCGTTCCTCACCTATTCCAAGCGAAAGGGAAATGACCTAAGTACCCCTCGACCTGAGTATCAATTTCCTGGCCTCAGACCTGGCGACAAGTGGTGCGTGTGTGCCCTGCGCTGGGAGGAAGCTTTATTGGCTGGAGTTGCTCCACCCGTGGTTTTGGCATCGACCCACATTCGCGCGCTCAAGTTTGTGAGTTTGGATGATTTAAGATCGCATGCGGTTTTGGCGGAAGCTGATGGGGCGCCCTCACCGAAGGATAACTAGCACGCGCAGCGTGCTAGTTATCCTTCGGTAATTGTCAATT
This sequence comes from uncultured Saprospiraceae bacterium, assembly GCA_937923485.1. GTDB lineage: Bacteria > Bacteroidota > Bacteroidia > Chitinophagales > Saprospiraceae > CALDTK01. The sequence goes on along the minus strand of CALDUE010000101.1, from coordinate 1,374 downwards.
AACAATTGTCAATTGATAATTTCAAGACGATTTGCTCGCCTTCGGCTCATTTTAGAATCGCGGCACTTCAGAACGTTGATAGGGAATCATATCTATTTACATCGTCTTTTGATACGCTTGGAGATCAGCAATCTCTAAAAGGACATGGCATCAGACGATAATTCTGAATTTTCATATCGTGTAGGTCCCAAATCTCGAACCTGCCTTCTCATATCCTTTTAAGCTGTTTCTTTGCGCGCTCAACACACACCTATGAAGCGCATCCTTGCTAACGACGGTATTCACGCCGCGGGAAAAGAAAAACTCGAAGCAGCTGGCTACGAAGTCATCACTGAAAAAGTGGCCCAAGACCAGTTGGCCGCAGAACTGCCAAAGTTCGATGCGATCTGCGTGCGCTCGGCAACGAAAGTGCGCCAAGATCTTATTGACGGATGTCCAAACCTTAAAGCAATAGGCCGTGGTGGTGTAGGGCTCGATAACATCGATGTAGACTATGCGCGCGGTAAGGGTGTTAAAGTGGTTAATACACCCGCAGCGTCTTCACGCGCCGTGGCCGAACTTGCCATGGGTCATGCCATCGGACTTGGACGCAACTTGCACCGTTCAAATCACGAGATGCAAACCGGTGGGGACTTCAAAACTTTGAAGAAAGCCTATGCAGGTGGAATTCAGTTCGAAGGACGTACACTTGGTGTTGTGGGGCTGGGTCGTATTGGGCGCGAGGCTGTGCGCATTGGGCTTGGCTTAGGTATGAAGGTTGTCGGAGTTGATCCATTTGTCTCTCATGTAGATGTTGAGTTGAATATCCAAGGGCTTTCGCCAAAACCTACTGTCCGCGTTGAGAGCGTTTCGCTTACTGATATGCTTGCACAGGCGGACGTGGTTACCCTTCACGTACCTTCTCAAGACGGTAAGGCTGTAATCGGACCAGAAGAGATGAAAGCTGTGAAGCAAGGAGCTATTCTTGTGAATACTGCACGTGGAGGTCTTATTGACGAAGAAGTGCTTCTCGCCGCTTTGGACTCAGGTCAAGTTGCAGCAGCAGCGCTCGATGTGTTTAACAACGAACCGAATCCTGATGCACGTCTCATTAATCACGAGCGCATCAGCGTTACGCCACACATCGGTGCAGCAACAGGGGAAGCACAACGACTCATCGGATTAGAGTTGGCTGATCAGTTAATTGAGATCTTGGGGGAATGAGATTTGGGATGTGAGATCTGGGATGTGGGATGAAGCTTCCTGAAATTAGTTGACGTTAGTAGGTAGTTGTTCTGACATAGGTTGACACTCAATGTTGTCGTCCTAGAATAGGTTTACGTGTCCTTCAGTTGTTCGTAATGTACTTGACATGGAGTTCTCATTTTCAACGAT
>CALDUE010000100.1 GCA_937923485.1 uncultured Saprospiraceae bacterium | reverse complement strand
TGGTATAGCCTCCGATACTCCCCATGCGGCAAATCCGTATGATCCTCAGTCCTACTCAGCGAATTAACGAGCAACGGGACCGTATTTGAATGACCAACAATAAAGATTGTCTCGCCCGCATGCTCCGTCAACAGCGTTTGAGCAAAGACATCAAAATTTAGCCCATTGGCATATTCCTCAACAGATAAACCCTGCGCTGTAGCTAAAGGCGTAGCAGTTTCAATTGTACGTCGAGTAGGTGTCGAATAGACCGCAGCAATTTTCTCTTTAGCGAAGAACTTGGCGTAAAAATCCGCCCGTACAGCTCCTTGCGGAGTTAAACCTGGCGCTGATCCTAATTCCTTCTCCGCGTGACGTACGACGTATATCGTCGTTTTTTTCGCGTTGCCCGATACCTGCTGCGCCGCTTCTTTCCAAGAGCACGATATCGACGATACAGAAAAAATAAGAACGAGAAAAAATCCTAGGTAAGCGCGCATGATTCGAATTGTGACTGCAAGTAAGGCCGTAGCGCTTATTTTTTACCAGCGCACTTCGTAAATATCGTCGTCTTCACCTATGCGATTACTCGTCAAATAGGCGAAGTTGCGATTGATCATAAACCAGCCCGTCTCATCAAACTCACTGTTGACAGGCTCGCCGAGATTGATCGGAGTCGACCATGTGCCATTGGCATTTTGCTCAGTCACGAATAGATCGAATCCACCAAAACCAATATGTCCTTGCGAAGCGAAATACAGCTTGCCATCAATGGCCGCTACTGGAAATCCATCGTGTCGCTCTGTATTCACGGCGCTACCTAAATTATCAGGTCGCCCCCACGTCCCGTCACTATTCACGGGCATGCGGTAGAGGTCAAGTCCTCCCTTAGAATCAGCTGCATCAGAAGCATAGTAGAGCCATTTTCCATCCATACTTAAGGTAGGATGCAGGCAATTCGGCTGATCTTGCTGCGAAGGAATACGCTCAGCATGCTTCCACACCTCTCCTTTGCGCACTGCATAGAACAGTTGCATGTTGAGATCTCCTTCTCGGTTTTGCGCCTCGGCATTCGCTGTAAACAGCAAGGTGTCACCAGTTGAAGACAACCACGGACTTGCAGTATTCGTGACGCCCCTATTGAACTTCGCATCGACGCGTGTTGCTTCACCAAGACCATGCTCTGGTTCAATAGTCGTCTCGTACAAGCCAACCATTGCTCTTCCAGTCCAGCCGCTCATTTTCTTAGAGCCATCACGATCACTCGACCAGTAAATTTGACTGTCCCTCCTAAATGGAAAGCCATCGTCGGCAAGCGTATTATGCAAGAAAGTATCAAGCCGCGCATTCGGATAAAGGCTATTCAAGGTACTTCGCCTACGTCCTCGTTCTCGGAGTCGCTCAGCGCGGTCATCCTCTGGCTTGAGTTCTTCAAAGCGGATTAGGTAGGGTTCTGCATCCGTGATTCTACCTTGATCAACAAGCATCGTTGCGACCTCTAACAAATGCCATGGACGCGGACGATCCTTATCCACCAACGGCTTACACAAAGCTGCTGCCATCCGCAAGTTTCCAGTCTTCTTGTAGTAATCAGCCAGCGTAAGCATGAGCACCTCTGTGGTGTCACCTTCAATCATGGCCAGTTCGAGAACACGCACCGCTTCCGCATATTGGTGGTCTACTGCCAGCGCTTCAGCATCCTTCAATGCTTTGCTTTGCGCATGTAGGCTTTCGCCAAAACCAGCCAAGAGCCAGATGCTCATCACGAGCGTTAGTATGCGAATGGGGAGTTTCACGTTGTACAGATGGCAAAGACTACGCCAATTGTCTTGGACCACTAACGCGGTCTACAGGTACTTTTCTTTATGTACTTAGGCAAAACCTAAAGAGCATTCCTAAGGAACGTCCCAACCGCCATTAACAATTATTAATTGATTACCTCACCAACTTCCCGCTAGCAATACCCTCTGCGCTCTGCACCTGATAGAAGTATGAACCTTGTAGCCAATCCGCAGAATCAACAAACATCATCGATTGATTGATTGGCGTCTGGAAGATCATACGGCCGATACCATCAATCACACTCAGTGTGCCGCCAATCGCTTCGCTTGGGAGCTCGATTCTAAAACGATTTCCCACTGGGTTTGGAGCAATACGAACATCAAATGTTTTGGCGGAAGATGTACTCGATACCGTCAATCCCTCCCAAGCAAGTGCCGCATTCACAGCATTGATAGCACTCGCCGTTCCATTTCCGAACACCTGATTCACTCCTCCAGGAGCACTGCATGAATCACTTGCTGGCGCATCAGTCTGTATTGCAGAAGAAAACAACAACGCCTCGATCGTATCAACTTGACCACGCAATTCTGGACGAGCACTGATCATTAAAGCAATCAAGCCAGCAACGTGTGGACCCGACATACTGGTTCCGCTAAACGTACGGTAGTTGCCGCCTGGCGTAGTAGACCTAACCGCAACACCAGGCGCCGCGATGTCTGGACCATTTAATGGAGCTGCACTCGTGCCACGAGAACTGAAATTTGCGATATTTCCCAAACTATCATGCGCGGCAACAGCAATTGCTCCAGGACTTTGCGCTGGGATTCGAACGACTGTATTGCATCCGTTTCGTCCATTATTTCCAGCGCTGACGACTACAACTACTCCAGCTGCACGTAACGCGGTAACAATGTTGTCAAACGCAGGATAAGTTGAAGTGTCGCAACCCTCCAATTCAGGACAATACCAAGAGTTTGCAATGACATCTGGTGCAAGGTCTGGACGAGGATTTTCCCCGTTCAAATCCGTTGGTGCGAGGAACCATTCGAAACACTCTAGGTAACTCTGTGGACGTCCCCAGCCGCGCTCCATAGAACGACAAGCAACCCAGTTAGCCTCGGGAGCAACGCCAACTTGATTCGCGCTATCACTCCCGACCATCGACCCCATGGTATGCGTACCGTGAGAACCATCGTCGCAAGGAAAATGTACGTCAAACCCACAAGGATTGAGCGTATCACTGTTTAATGGGCTTTGAGTATGCACTGCATCGTGCCAGTTGTAATCATGAACAGCCGTATCGTTTTGGCGAAAGCCTCTATACTTAGGTTGTAAGGCAGGGTGTGTCCAATCGTAACCCGTATCCTGACCACCTACTGTCGCTCCAGCTCCACGTATCCCTTGCGCCCAAACCTCCGGTACACCCATGTACCTTAGCCCCCATTCAGGCTCTACAGACCGAGATTGCAGTTGAGCTTGATGAGATACTCCTTCGATCTCGTGCATTCTCCATTCAGCTATCGCTGAAATTCGGAAGACGTTCTTCTTCGTAGATAACGCATCCACCATAGCCACATTGGCCTTTGGTACATAAACTGCGTTTGCAGATATAAAATGCTGGTATGATATCCCCTGCTGATCAAGGGTATTCAATACTTCAGCATGCTGACGCGCGTTTTGCTGTAAAGCTTCAAATACAAAACGACCTTTTTCTTCCTTCGATGATAATGCTTTCGCGCCGCTAAGATCTGGGAATGCCTCAAACATCACCAACACGTCTGCCTCACCATTTTGACTCAGTTCATCAGCCAATGAAGGTTCAATCGATGACTGTGCGCTGAGCCCAGTGATGATCGCAAAGACTGCGAGTGAAAAGAATAAAGCTATGCGGGAATGAGTAGCGTACATGTCGTCAGGTTATAGCTAGAAAAAAGGTGATACTTACATAAGAAGCACGCCCCTAAAATAGTCACCAGTTATCGTTTACTAAGTGGTGTAAGTGTCAAACCTTCCGCTCGCAATAAACGCACCACACCTTCCGGACCTCCAAGGTGGCCAGCACCAACAGCAAAAACGGTTGGACTTTGAATCACCTGCGTTTTTATCGGCTCGATCCAGTTCTTGTTACGGTTCACCAACAAAAGCTTCTCAAAGCTGGCAAGCCCGCCTTCTTCTCCAATGCTCATTTCGTACATCCCGTCAATGTCTCCACTCATGTATACTTTAGTCAGCGCTTTGAGTGGATCCTCTGCTCCTTCTGGAGTTTCTTCGAGGGAAGCCATGAGCATATTTGCCTGCGCACGTAAGGGTATGCTGTCAAAAAGACTCATCTGATAAGCTGATGATTCAAGTCCATCAACCTCTTTTTCAGTTTGTTCTGCGATGGCAGCGAGCTCCATTTCATAGCTTTTGATGCCACCTTCTGTCGCTTCATCACTACCGCCGCCCATCATTCCTTGCAGGTCTCCCATGTCCATACCAGTAAGCATACTCAAAAACATCGGCTTGATTCGATCGAGAAACATCATCGGAAGTCCAAGCTCTGCAAAGCGATCTTTCACCTCCGTGTACTCTTCTTCAGTCAGTAGATCTCGTAGTGTTGTATCGCCCTGCATGAATGCTCCCATCATGAGTTGCATCTGCGCGCCCATATCCGTCATTTCTGCTGGATCGATCTCGAAAACCAAGCGTTCACTGCGATTCACAGCTGCCATCAGACTATCTGAGATCAGAAAATCTTCCGCATCAATAAGGTGTATAGTTCCAAATAAATAACTCGGCGCGGGGGCTCCAGGTGCGTCTATTCGCCAAAGCAATGCATGGTCGAGGGTATCCTGCGCACTTGCTGAAATGAAAAACAAGGTGCTGAGTAGTGCAAGTCCCGCACCACGAAAACAATTCATCATAGCGGAATAAACGAAAAGGTATCCGTTCAGGTTGTCTAACACTACTACCTTTGTCAAGTGCTTAACACAGACATACTTGCCCAACTAGCCAAAGCCGAACGTCTCGCACGTGCGGGCAAGTGGAGACGTGTTTTGAAAAACCCCGGACGTTACGCCCAAGCCCAGTGGCACCGCAAGGTGGATTACCCACGAACGCGCGAAGGAATGCAGGTGAAAACACCAACTATCTTTGGTCAAGACATGGAAGTCATTCTCCCTGCAGGAATGGACATTTACTTACTCGGCGCCAAGGGCCATGACTCCGAAATTCGGCTAACACGACTTCTCTGCAATGTCTTGGTAGAAGGTAATACGCTCGTAGATGTAGGAGCACATTTTGGTTTTTTCAGTGGCCTTGCGGCAAAACTTGTTGGATCAACAGGAACGGTGATCGCCTGCGAGGCTGCACCTAAAACCTACGCAGTTTTAGAGAAAAATCTTGCCGACCAAGCAAATGCTACAGCACATCACTTGGCCATCGCTGCCAAACATGGCATACTCACATTCACAGAATTCCCCGTAGCATACTCTGAGTTTAATACACTGCGCCCTGATCAGTTTGATGAATCCGATTGGCGTTTCGCAAATCAGCCAGAACAGGTAGAAGTTCCCGCCATTTCACTCGACGAACTAATAGGAGACGGAGCTGCTGATTTCATTAAAATTGATGTTGAAGGCGCTGAAGATGTAGTACTCGCTGGCATGACCAGGTTGCTAAATCGTCCTCTGCCGCCATTAGTCTGCATCGAATACCTTACAGCTGCACGAGACAATACTGCTCATCTAGAAGCTATCGCCACCCTAGAAGCTGCAGGCTTTAAAGCACACGAAATAAGTGCGCGTGGTGAGCTCATTCCATCAAGCATTGCAGCTATCGATGATCAGTTGCGCAGATTGGGAGAGGACTCAGATAATATAGTGTTTGCCTCTATCTAACTATGTTGTTACGTCATCTATCTGGCGTAGCTTATCTTACCCTATCTAACTTTGCAAAAAGCCTCCCTCATATGAATTACCCCTTACGCAGCTCCCTGCTTATTTTAGTACTCCTCGCCGTTGGTTTTGGCGCAAGCACACCCACACTTGCACAACAGGATGCCTCCACAGTCACTAAAGAAGTGATGAAAGGAAATAAGCTCAAAAAGCCAATGGCCGAGGCCGTTACTTCAAAAGCACTGGTGACAAGCCCCTCGGCCAATCAACCTCTACCTTTTGATGATGAAGTCATTCAAGGAACCTTGGCCAACGGTCTGAAATATTACATCCGTCCAAATGAGCGTCCGCTAGATCGAGCCGAACTTCGACTCATGGTGAAGGCCGGTAGTATCCTCGAAGATGATGACCAACAAGGTCTCGCCCACTTCGTAGAGCACATGGCGTTTAACGGTACAGAGAATTACGCCGAAAACGACCTCATAGACTACCTCCAAAGCACAGGCGCGAAGTTTGGTCCAGACCTCAACGCATACACCAGTTTTGACGAGACGGTTTACATGCTGCAGGTGCGTACAGATTCTACTGAGATCCTCGACAAAGGCATGGGGATTTTACGTGACTGGGCAGGAGGCATCACTTTCGACGGGAAAGAAATAGACAAAGAACGTGGCGTAGTGCTCGGCGAGTGGCGTTCAGGTCTTGGCGCACAGGAACGTATGCGCAACAAGACGCTACCCGTAATTTTTGCCAACAGCCGCTATGCAGATCGGCTTCCGATTGGTGATACAACCGTACTCAAACACGCTCCTTATTCAGCACTCACCCGCTTCTACAAAGACTGGTACCGTCCAGACCTTATGGCCGTTGCCGTAATTGGAGACGTTGATGCAAAAGCTGTCGAAAAGCAAATCAAAGAACTCTTCAGTTCATTAAAAAACCCTGCAAACAAGCGCGAGCGCACCGAATACAGCGGCCCACATTACGATAAGACTCAAGTCGTCACGGCTTCTGATGCCGAGGCAACCTTCACCCTCGTACGCGTTAGCTACTTACTTCCCGAACAGGTAACCAAGACCGAAAAAGACTTCCGAGCAGGACTGGCTTCTAACCTCTACAATCAGATGCTCGGTGGACGGTTCCGCGAGCAGACCGAAGATCCAGCCGCTCCCTATTCTTTCGCTGGTTCTGGTCGCTCCGGCTTTATCGCCGATGTCGATTCTTATGGAGCATTTGCCGTGGCCAAGCCAGGACAGGCGCTTGGCGCACTCACTGGAGTTTTACGAGAGAATAAGCGAGTCCTCGTTCATGGATTTACAGCAACAGAATTCGCTCGTGCGAAGGCCAACCTTATGGAGTCTGCCAATAATGCTGCAAAAGAGGCTGCGAATACGCCAAGCAATCGCATAGCTCAAGGTCTTGTTTCTGCTTTCCTCGAAGACGAACCACTCACTGACGCCGATACCGACCTCATTCTTACAAAGAAGTATTTAAATAGCATTACACTCGCCGAGGTGAATGCACTAGCCAAGACATACTTGGACTCGAAGCAAATTTCAGTAGTCATTACCGGACCTACAACCCAACCAATTCCAACGGACGCAGAAATTCGTACTACGCTACAGCAGGCGAAAACAATGGAGGTCGCCCCTTATCAAGACAATACAGGCGAAGCTGTAGTCATTCCTACACTTGCTCCCGTTGCAATCACCAATACTGTCGAATTCGATACCAGTCAAGTGACGGTTTACACCCTTGCAAACGGAGTACGAGTAGCCTTGAAGCATACCGATTTCAAAGACAACGAGATTCTATTTTCAGGAATTAGCCGCGGTGGGTCTAATCAGTTTGGAAACGATAAATTCCCCGACGCTGACATGATGGGCGGCATTGGAAGTTCGATGGGCATCGGGCCTTACACGCCAAGTCAGTTGCAAAAAGCGCTAGCTGGAAAGCGAGTAGGACTTCGTACATCTGTTGGAGAGAACTACGAAAACCTCAGAGGTCAAGCTACCCCCGAAACGCTAAAAGACCTTTTTGAGCTTGTCTATCTGCATTTCCAAGGCAGTGAGTACGATGCAACGCTCGCAGATGCATTTATCCAACAGCAAAATAGCTTCATTGAAAACCTAGACAAGAATCCAGATTTCTTGTTTTCGAAAGCAATTACAGAAGCGCTCTATGGCTCGCAGAACCCAAGGCATCAACTTCCTAGTAAAGCAATGCTTGAGTCCGTAAACTCCGAAGAAGCATTTAAGCTTTATCAAGAGCGTTTTGCAAATGCAACCGATTGGCAATTCAATTTTGTAGGAAATTTCAATACGGATACGCTACTAGCTTTCGCCAAAACCTACCTCGGTAACCTTCCAACAAAAGGAGCAGAGGAAAAACTACGTGACCCTCAAGATGACATCGCCAAAGGCAAATTGGTGAATCGATTCAAAGCAGGTCAAGCACCAAAGGCAAACGTCATGCTCGCCCGTGGCGGTGATTTCGTAGATGGTGAAATCGAGCGACTCACATTCCGAACAATGGTCGACAACTTGAGCGAGGAGCTTCGTGACAAACTCCGCGAGGATCTTGGTGGCGTCTACGGTGTTCGCGTTTCAGGTAACTACGATACTGAGCTTCCCGATCCGACGTATTTTATATCAATCAGCTTCAATGCTGAGCCCGAGCGTGTTGACGAGCTTATTGGGGCCGTAGATGAAATCATCGCACGCTTTAAAAAGCAAGGACCTAAGGAGAAAACCCTTACAGCCAATCGTACCACTCAATACGAGAGTATGAAGACGTCAAGGTCGAATTCAAACGGTTACTGGTTATCGCTTCTCAGTCGTGTTTACACCGACAATCGTAACATTGATCAAACAAGTCCAGAGCGCTTGCAAATGATGCTGAACAAGATCTCTGCTGCTGATATCCAGAAGGCAACAAAGCACTACTTTGAAGATGCGGCAACTACGACGCTGGAGGTGGTGATGTCACCTGAGTAGGTTTTTCGCACCTATTCAGGGGACATCGGGTCCTGCGAATTGTCAGTTCGCAGGACCCAACCAAATCATCTACGTAGTCAATCCAAACACATACAGCATTTCTCGTCCCACTTGATCAACAAGTTGATCGTATGCCGAGGCTTCTTGTACCGTATCGTCAGCATATCCAGGGTCCGTATACCTGAGTGGAAAACGGTGAAGCGCCCGAGGCAAAACGGGACAATTTGCATCCGCGTGCGCGCAAGTCATTATAGCTAGGTAGCCTTCTTGTGGGTTCGTTTCATCACCAACTCGTTTTGAAAAGCATGAAAGTGTTGGCAGATGATCACCGAACCCTATTTCTACCTTGGGATTTTCCCCTGCGAAAACCTTTATCGAAAACCCCACACGATCAAGTGCAGCTATTGCTCGTGCATTAAATGCCGTTACTTCTGTACCTCCAGAGTAGGTAGAAACCTTATCTCGACCAAAAAGGTAGGCGGCAAGGTGTGCCCAAATCATGGTCACATGGCTCCGCCTAGAATTATGGGTGCAGACGAAAATTATGGTGATTTTCTCTGAAGTCGAACTTGTGATTAAATCAGCAAATGCTGCAAGTTCCTTCTTTCGCTCGACCGAAATCTGATCGAATGAATCGATAAGATTAGCGACTGACCTCCTTAGAGTAGGCCAGAGAGCTTCATTCCGTTGCGTACCAACTTTCATCAGCAACAATTAGCGCCGGCCCGAAGCGAACCCAAAAACGAACCGATAAGAGATGAAACCGCCTTCCAACGCTCGGGATTCAGACAATAACTTTTCGTCGTCCCAGAGATGGTGCCCGAAATAAGTCCTGCAGCTTTAAGCTCTCCTAAGTGTCGTGAAATCGTCGGTTGAGACAAGTCGATATCTTCTGAAAAATCACGACAAATGCAGCAATCGACTGTACAAAGCTTTTGTAAAATAGCAATCCTAGCAGGATGCGCGATAGCCTTCAACAGGTCAGCTAGTTCGTTTTGTTCGTCGGTGTAGACGTCTGTTTTAGTAATTCCCATGTGAGATAAGTATTAGCAACAACCACTGCCGGGGGTACAACTCCCCGCAGCTGTTTTCTTAATCGTGTTGACTACTGTCAAAAGTTGCTCAGCACCGGGAACACCACATGCATCTTCGGCAAGGCAAGCCGTCTTCGTACCGACTAGCGCAAGGCCTTGCTCGCCAACGCCCAGACTGTACCTAGAGATTGTATCCTCTCCTTGGTACTCTATCTCAACCTCGAGGTTTCCCATACCGAGCTTCTGTTCAGAGAGCTCAATGATGTTTAGCAGCTTCGATCCTTCTAAGCGGTGATGCAAGTCGATGTTCGTCCATAGCTGCAGCGTAGCAGTGCGCGTTTGACGCATAGTTCCACCGCAGTCCATGAAATTCCGAGTCGTCTCACCGACTTCCGTCACATGAAAGTGAGCCGGTACCTTTTTCCCGTTTGGTAAGGTGAAAGAGATTTTGCCTCCTTCTGAGAGGTAGGCTTTGAGTTCGGATAGGTTCATAACTATGTTATTGCGAGACAACACGGGGGACGAGTGGCTGGCGCATTAATCTCTTTGTGGTTACAATCTTCAATTTTTGTTAGAGATTCCTATGTCAGTCGCCTGACGAGTCTCAAACTGGAAAAGATAAAGACCAATGCAAATATAGCAATATTACTAATCATGCTGCTCAAAAAAACTGCGCACCCATCCTTCTACCCATCAGTTGAGCAATTACCGGACAGCCTCACATCTACCAAATCAACCCAGTCTGCTCGCATCCAGCCATAGTGCTCAACCTCTACATATTCTTCCTTGCGCCACGTTTTTGTACCGAGTAGGTGCAAGATTTCAAGATTATCAGTGTCTCGCTTTTCAAAACACTTGAGCAGGATCGGTTGTGATTGTCGCTTCACGATAGCAGCTTCAAAATGATCGTAATAGCCGCAATCCACTGGGCGGTAATTGGTACGAGGTTTTAGCGAAAGCTCATGAAGATGCTCCTCCGTTAATACCGCTTGTTTTGATCCGTGAAAGATCGGTCTCCCACATTTTTCCAAAAGCATTACCCATTGAGCTACGGGAGCACCCGCTTCATCTGTGATATTTTCCCAACCGAACAGAAGCAGCAAATCAACCTCCCAAAGGTGAGGAAGTTGGATCTCCTCCCTAGACACATTTAAATGCTTAAGCTCATGCTCTTCACGATTGGCCCAAGCCTCCACAAAAGAGGGAACTTGAGAATCCGGATGTGCTAGTGAATGAATGAGCATACTACAAGATAAGAAGTTATCACCTAAAACGAGGTCCCCAAGTAATTAAGTGTATCTACATCTAAAAGGAACTTTATGCTAGCTTAGCGACAGCTGTGCAGCTAAACCAAATCAACGTTACACCTTATGGCTACTTTCAACTTTAAACGCGATTGGCTTTACTTAGTACCTACGATCCTGGTTTCATTACTCATGCTCGTATCCGCATTCTTCTACCTTACACAAACACCGACAGTTCAAGCCGAATTTGCAAGGTTAGGTTTCCCGACTTGGTTGCCCGTTCCTGTAGCGATAATGAAAATTCTTGCTATTGCCACGATCTGGCTTGTGCCGAGTAGGCTCTTCCGCCATTTTGCATATGCGGGCTTGTTTTTCGACTTCGCCCTGGCTTGGGCTGCTCATGGTCAAGCTGGAGATGGATGGGTAACACCAGCGCTTGGAGCAGCTGTGTTTATTGCTGTTGCGGCTTTCAAGGACCCGCGCGACTAATTCCATAACGGGGTTTTCCGCAAAATTACGGGATTAGCTCAGCCAACATAGGCATCACCTCCACTAAGGGAGCATCTACTTTGATGTGTGCATGCTTATCTCCGCGCGTTTCACCAAGCGTGACGATTCCTATCGGTAGTTCGAGTCGATCTGCATGTCGCACGAAACGGTAGCCACTAAATACCGTTAGGCTAGAACCGAGTACGAGCAATCCATCGGCCTCAGAAACTAAATCGAATGCCGCCTGACTGCGAGGCTTTGGAACACTCCCACCAAAGAAAATGACGTCGGGCATTAAGTCTCCTTGGCAGGCCCTGCAAAGCGGCGTTCGGAAAACTAGCTGCTCGCTGATAGCCACTACCGCATCCCCATCTGGAGCGATCTCTTTGACCGTTTTTATCCAACCTGGATTCTCCGTATTGATCTGGTCTTGAATGACATCCCGTTCGTAGGTTTTAGCGCAAGCCAAACAAAGCACGCGATGCATGCTGCCATGCAATTCAATCACGGTTTTACTCCCTCCTGCTTGGTGTAAGCCGTCAACATTCTGAGTGATTACACCATGTACACGACCTTTCTCTTCAAGCTCAGCTAGCAACTGGTGCGTCGTGTTGGGTAGCGCCTTTCCAACGTTCGTATAACCTCTACTCGCTCTCGACCAGTACCGCTGGCGTGCTTCGGCCGAGTTGACAAACTCATCGTGTTTCACAGGATTACGA
>CALDUE010000099.1 GCA_937923485.1 uncultured Saprospiraceae bacterium | reverse complement strand
TTACAATCAGAAGCTGGCTGATGGATTTAAACGAGTTGCGAATCGCATGACAACATGAATTCGCCGCTCCCTGATCCCAGCCACGCAGTGGCAATCGCGGTTCACCTCCATCCTGATTAGCCTTTGCTCCCTTGCGTAGCCTCGCAGAGGCCGTTGCGGTTCAACCCATCTCGAAAGTAGCCATGCAGTGGCCTTAGCGGTTCACCCCCACCCTGATTAGCCTTTGCTCCCTTGCGTAGCCACGCTGTGGCCGTTGCGGTTCAATCAACAATCACCCAGCGATTCCAAACCTTCAGACCGCTTTCTCACCCACCCCAACCGCTTCCTAGCTATTAAATTTTCATGCGAAAAACCCATCTACTTTGGCCTTCACAAACGCATGAAACTCGCATTATGAAGCCCCAACGTAAAACAACTCAAGTCTCTCCTACCGAACTCGCACGCCGCTTTCAGCGTCAACTCGGATCAGAAAAAGGACTTGACCTCGACGAAGCAGAACTCCTCGACGTAGTTGGACACTACCGAGAATGCGCAATGCTCGACGAAGCACTCAAAGTTGCAGACAGGGCGCTTACCAAATTTGCTTTCTCCGCTCGTTTGTACCTCGCTAAAGCAAAGGTGCTCACCGAACTTCACGTATATGAATATGCACTTGAGGTCTTGGAGCAAGCAGAAACCTATGGCCCTGGAGCACCTCAGGTTAATATTCAAAGAGCACAGGTGTATGCAGGCCTCGGTCTTCAAGACGATGCGTTTGCCGAATTAGACCTCATAGAAGATACGGATGATCCAGTCTTAAAAAGCATGCGCTCACTTGCTGAAGCGTTGATTTTTGAGCAACTCGGCCGCAATAATGACATGTACTTCTTCTTGGAGCAGGCTATCCGCGAGTGGCATGGTAATGACGAGGCCTTGCGACTACTTTGGATTTGTACAGAGCTAACCGGCAAGCATGAGCAAACCGAGATGCTTTGCGAACATGTACTCCAGCAAGATGCGTACAACGCAAAAGCATGGTATAACCTCGGTCACGCCCGACATGCACAGCATAAAGTCGACGAAGCACTTGTTGCACTAGAATATGCGTACATCATCAATCCACGCTATGAGTTCGCGTACCGAGAGGCTGGAGAGATTTGCTTTGAAAATAAACTATACGATCGCGCTATCGAGATCTACGAGGTCATGATGGAGTACATCTGCTGCGACAATGAAGTACTTTTGCGTTTAGGTCAGTCCTACTTGCACATTGAGTCCTTTACACAAGCACGTATCTGTATCAATCGCGTACTCACGCGTACACCTGGACATGACGAAGCACTTTACTACAGCGGCCTGTGTTATGCAGCAGAACAGAAGTGGACTCCAGCAGTAAATGCGTACCGCCGTGCGATTGCGACCAATGATCGGAACGAGCTTTATTATGCAGGTTTAGCAGAAGCGCTAGTGCAGACGGGAGACATTACACGCGCTGAGCACTACTACCAAAAAGCAGCAGACACAGCACCTGAAATTCCAGAGCACTGGTTACGATACGTGGCGTTTCTCTATGAAACTGGACGCGCATTAGAAGGCATTTCAGTACTTGACGAGGCGGAAGACCACACTGTAAGTATTGAACTGGATTACTGTCGCGTAATCCTCATGATCGCTATTGGACGAGAAGCAGATGCATTACGCAAGCTATCAGAACTACTCCAAGAAGATTTTGAAGCACATGAGATCATATTCCGCATCTCTCCTTCACTAGAAGATCATGATTTGGTCAACTCAGTGATACGTTGTTTTGCCTAACGCATAGGGGGTACAAGATTCCTTCATAGGTGGCTCAACTTTTGCGACGTGATAAGCGTCCAAATGCTGGTCAACTATGTCTATCCACACCATCTCACAGCGAGTACTACTCGGCTTGAGCGTTTTACTGCTCACCATTTCAGCTTGTCGGTCTGATGACACGGAGGTTATCCGTCTCAACCCTCAGACATTCAATGCGGAAGATGAGGCCGCGATTGGCCAACGACTTACGAATGAAAGTTGGAGAAACGAGAATGTAACTCGCATCACTCCTGACAACGGTGAATTTACCGATGGTGCATATTTCTATTTGCGACCACTCTTAGACGGAATTTTAGCACAACCTTTCGTGACGCGTCGTGACAGTTTCGATTGGCAGCTTCACTTAGTTCTGGATCAAACACCTCACGCGTATACGCTACCTGGCGGTCAGATCATTCTTCATACTGGGCTTTTACATCAGTTAGAAAATGAGGCCGAGTGTGTTGGGATACTCGCCCGAGAGGTCGCGCTTGCTGAAATTGGCGCTCCGATGAACGCGCTCGATAGACAAGTAGAGGATAACGTGACGCTTGGAGACATGATCCTAGGCAATATCGTACCGCTCGATCACATCATTGAAGCACTTCCAATGATCAATTACACGGAAGCTGAACTTGGTTTGGCAGATAGTATTGCAGCGAACTTGGTTTGCGAGAGTGACTATGAGGAGCGTGGTCTTACCCTTTCGGTAAAACGCTTTTCGGAAGGCTCGCCTTATGCAGCTGCTCGTCCAGCGAATCGTCACTGGATTACCACGTTTGACAGTCGCGTGAGCGAATGTCCTGGAGCGGATAGTTTGTATCAACAGCGCTACTTAGAGGTGTTGGAAGATTTTGTACCTCGATAGGAAAACGCTGTCTTACGACTTCAAGACGGGAAGTTGCTCGATTGTAGCTGAGGTTGTCCCTGAATGAGATGAATAGGAATTTGAGATTTTGAGTGTGATTCGTAAATCGTAGAAATACGAATGACACCAACTCAAGATCCATCGCATAATGCTTATTTGAGATCAATACGACGGTAATTCCAATAGTAAATCGTCGATTTACGATCTCGATTTTTGCCTCCAGACCTCAGATTCGTAAATCGTAGAAATACGAATAACCCCACCTCGCGACTTTTCGCATAATGCTTATTTGAGATCAATACGACGGTAATTCCAATAGTAAATCGTCGATTTACAATCTCGATTTTCGCCTCCAGACCTCAGATTCGTAAATCGTAGAAATACGAATGACTGCCCCACAGCCCCCCCCGAAAATCGAAATTTCCGAGCTACAAATACCAACTACTTCTTGGCCCGCTGATAAGCATACAATGCTGCACCTACCGTCCCAGCTTCATTCATCAAGGCCGAAGGCAGGACCTTAGCTTCCGTATGGAGCAGGTGACTGTACAAGTCGAATTTCTTAGAAGCACCTCCTCCTAGAAGGATTAAGTCTGGAGAGAACAATCTCTCCACTTGAGCAAGCACCTCGTCAAAACGAGCGGCCCACTCCTCCCAGCTCAAGTCGTTCTCTTTACGGGTTTTGCTGCTTGCATGGTGTTCACTTTTGACGCCGTTGGGCATATAGAAATGACCTAGCTCTGTATTTGGGACGAGGGTACCATCAACAAACATGGCAGAACCGATACCCGTACCAATCGTCAAGAAAATGACAACACCATCTTCCTTTTTTGCGCGACCAAAAGAAACGCTTGACATGCCAGCAGCATCAGCATCATTGAGCGCGTAGACCTTTTTCTTACTCGCTTTCCCCCATAATTTTGAAATGGAGGTACCTATCCAATCCTCGTGAATGTTCGCAGCAGAAAGCGCCACGCCACGTCTCACAATTGCAGGAAACCCAACACCAATTACATCTCCTTTGTAATTGAACTTATCAAGTAAGTCCTTAAAGGCTGAGGTCATCGCTTTGGGAGTTGCAGGTTGAGGCGTATCAACACGCAGGCGCTCTGTTAAAAGCTCTCCATTAGAAACATCGACGATTGCTCCCTTAATTCCAGAGCCACCGACATCGATGCCCAGTATTTCTTTAGACTTACCCATTAATAAAAAACATTGTTCGCCTGACTAGTTAATCACGCGGATTTGCATGGTGACATCTTCTACAGGACGATCGCGACCATCGGTAGCGGCATTGGCAATTGCATCAATTACTTCCAATCCTTCAACTACTTGGCCGAACACGGTGTAGTCGGCATCCAAGAATGGAACTCCTCCATTCTCTAAATATGCTTTACGAGTCTCAGTGCTGTATGTTATCCCTTTCCTCGTTTGCATCGCATCGAGATCGCGATCAGCAACAGGTCGTCCACTAACGATGTAAAATTGCGAGCCACTTGACTTGCGCTCCGGATTACCAGCGTCGCCCGTACGTGCCGCAGCCAATGCACCTTTTACGTGCGCTAGTTCTTGGTCAAACTCTGCGGGGATTTGATAGCCTGGACCTCCAGATCCTAACATCGCATTCTTCCCTGCACCACGACTGGTGGGATCACCACCTTGTATCATGAAGCCGTCTATAACTCTGTGAAAGAGTAAGTCCGTGTAAAATCCTTCCTCGACCAACTTGATGAAGTTATCTCGGTGTCCAGGTGTCTTGTCACTTAGTGAGATCACCATTTTGCCGTAAGGGGTTGTTATTTCTACCATGCAGTTTATCGGTCCGACGATTTGAATTCGATGAGAGTCTAAAGCCATTTTGTTTTTAGCCGACGCCTCCAGTGTTACGAGATAATTGCCGCTCGTTGAATAGCGGTGATTAGGGTTTGCTTCAGTGCTTGTAGTGCCGTCTCCAAAGTTCCAGAGATAGGTTTCGGCTTTTTCACTTTGATTGGCAAACTTAACGGTGGCAGGAGCAGTATTATCACTCGTGTCACTTGTAAATTTTGCAATTGGTTTTGCGCAAGCTGAAAGTAGCAGAACAAAGAAAAACGTTAAGAGAAATGTGTGAGATCCGCGAGATGAAGAAGCTCTAAGAAAATGCTTTAGCATGTGTAGAATTTGAAGGGAATACGAAATATAGTCTTGAGGACTTCGGCGAGCGGTTAGCTCTACCTTGTGGTTGATTAACGTCGAGAACGCTAATCCATGTACACTTTCATTCGAATATCTTCCTTCGGGCGATTAGCACCATCTGTTGGCACAGCTGCAAGTTTATCAATCACATCAAGACCTTCGACAACTTCACCAAACACCGTGTAGTCGCCATCTAAACCTGGCGTACCTCCAAGTTCCTTATAAAGCTGACGCTGTGCGTCATTGTACTTGATGTTTCTCTGTTGCTCCAGACTATTCAATTGTGCATCGGGAACTGGACGTCCTTGCACAAGATAAAACTGGGAACCGCTCGATTCTTTATTTGGATTTGCAGCACCACCTAATCGCGCTGCAGCTAGCGCACCTTTAATGTGCGGTGCACCAATCTCCGCTGGAATAGTGTATCCCGGGCCACCCTGACCCAAAGTCTGCCCTGGACTAGCTTCCTTGCTTTCTGGGTCACCCCCTTGCACCATAAAGCCATCAATGTTGCGGTGAAAGAGCAGATCATCATAATAGCCCTCACTCGCAAGCTTCACAAAATTATCGCGATGCAGCGGCGTCTCATCATACAGTAAGACGCGCATGTTGCCCATAGGCGTTTCTATGACGGCGTATTTGCGCTTGTCACAACTCGATAAAAGAAGTGCAAGTACTACTGCGAGACAGGTGGCGAGTGCTGTATTTCGAAAGCTTCCCATTCGGCAAAATATTGGATGATTTTTTCTTTGAGGAGACGCTCTTGAGCGACATGGCCTTGAGCTTCAACTGGACGTTCAGCCCGGTAATGTGGCCAGCCATCAGCATCGCGGTGAGTAAAGGTGTAATGACCGTCAGCCGCGAGCACCTCGCAAGTCCCGATATGCATCAGATCTTGTTTTTCCTCTTTGCTAAAATCCTTACGCCAACGACCAAGCTCTTGGACACCAATTAGCATGAGCACCGCCTGCATATCAGGTAACCGGTCATGACCGAGGCTATCCTTCACAAAGTGGCGAACTCGCAGCCAATTGAAATCCAATTCCCAAGTCTCCATTCAGCCGCAAATGTAGCGTTTATAGGGTACCCAAGTGAGGCCTATTCTGGAAAAGCCTCAAGCATGAGCATAGCCAAGCTAAAACTAGGCTATTCCGCTGGAGTCATACGGGGCAAATTACCTTCCTTCAGGGTGTTCAGCTTTCGCCAAAACCTGCCTCATCAAGGATCAACCCATCAAAATTCTTGAATACTCGTTAGCAGGATTGCGCCCTGAAAAGTAGCTTCACGCTATGCGAATACTCATTGCGATTGTAGGACTAGTCATCCTCGCGGCTTGCAATTCTGCGGTCCCTACCTATGTCTACCCTACCCCAGTGGATACAGATTCTAAATCCGTCGAATTGCTGGAAGGCCGCGTTTTTGTAACGATGGCTGGAGTAACGGCTACTTCAGATTTTCCTGGTGCTAGACTAGGTGCATTTAAGGCCGCTGGACCTCGAACAACCAATGGAGTCGGTGGATTTTTCGTCGCAGACATTCCCCCAGAAAATCAACCCATTAACCAAAGTCCTTGGTATGCCTTTGGCCTCAATGCCATCGATGATCGTGAAGTCACCATACGCTTGCGTTTTCCGGAAGGGGTTGGAAACCGGTATCTACCAAAAACAGCTAAAAGTCTATCAGGTCCGTGGACCTACGTTCCTTTTGACCGCGTTGACACTGTCGGAAATACCATGGATGTCAAATTGAAACTGAGCAAAGACTGGCTCTATGTGGCGGGTCAAGAAGTGATCTCGACCGACAGTATACATCAATGGATTACTGGACTGCCTGAATCAGCAAAACCAAGCATTGACACCATCGGAAAAAGTACGCTTGGGCGGCCTATTTGGGGGCTTGACTTATCTAGAGGAGCCAAAGACAAACGACCTACCGTCGTGCTACTCGGTCGACAGCATCCTCCAGAGGTGACAGGATTTCAAGCATTTCAAGCGTTTTATACGCGCTTATTAGGTGACGATCCTTTAGCTGTCAGCTTTCGCCAAAACTATCGAATTCTTGCTGTGCCAGTTGTCAATCCTGATGGTGTGGATGAAGGACACTGGAGACACAATGCAGGTGGGATTGACCTCAACCGAGATTGGGCATATTACCGCCAGCCAGAAGTCCGCGCTGTCGTTAAGTGGTTAACGACCGAAACGAAAAAGGATCAGGTTGTCTGGGGATTGGATTTCCACTCCACGCAGTATGATGTTCTATATACGCATGATCCTGCTCGGGTTGACTTTCGCAATGCTACTTTAGTCCAAGCGTGGACAGATCAACTTGGCGAATGGGCTGCCACCATGTTTATGGACGCCTCTGATCAACCTCAATTCACAGCACTCGGCCGTCCGCTAGTCGTCGGTCAGGACACCCTCCGTATCGAACCTGATGTGATTGGCAAGCCCACTGCTGCAAGTTGGTTTGTAGAGCACTACAAAGCAATTGGAATCACCTACGAAGTTGGCGACGAGCAGGAACGATCGTACATCAGAGAAAAAGCCATAAAAGCTGCAGAATTGTTTATGGAGGGATTGAATGGATTGTAGATCAAGCCTTTAGAATTTCAACTATGCTTAGCAATAAATTATTACAAAAGCTAAAAGCACTAATTTCTATAAGTGCAATACTCCTAATTTCGCAACAAGTAGCCCATTCGCAATTCCATCGGATTTCATGGACGGATAAGGAAAGTAGGATTGAGGATCAAATAAGAACATGGCCGAATGGGAAATTGAAAACTCAAAACAAGTCAGAAAACGGAAAATTAGTACGCTACCAGTACTTCAATGACGGAGCTATTCAACTAAAAGCAGAAATTGTCAAAAAAATATCGACTGACACTATAACGATCTATGATCCCGAAACGTACGAAGCAGTCATTGAAACTGAATACCATAATATTGATCGTCTCGAAGGCAAATACGAAGAGTATTATCAGAATAATAAATTGAAAGCAATTGGTACAAGGAAGGATAATATAAGGATTGGTCAATGGCGAGAGTATTGGAAGAATGACAAGCCAAAGATTGAAAGGTTTTATTTAACCAATGGCCAACCAAATGGCCTATCAAAAGAATATTATGAGAATGGACAATTAAAAGAAGTCGGGAGATATGAGACGAAGACCTTCATTGTATTTGCACAATGCTATGATCCAGACACTTACTTAGAAGTCGAGTGTAAAAACGAACAACGAATGGTTGTCAAGGCCGGCAAGTGGAAATACTACGATAAATTAGGGAGGAAAATAAAGCAGCAGAACTGGCCATAATTCTTAGAATTTCACAAGTTTCACGCAACATCATAACTCTATAATTAGCGGTGCGAAAATAACTACAATATGCACAAATCGTCAGATTTCTCAGACAATGATTTAAAGATTATCAAAGAAAAGGTGGGAAGAAAATACGACGCCGCTTTCAGAAGGCTTCTTCTCCTATTTATCCCTCTATGCCTTGCAACACCATACATCCCCAAAAGGAAAGGATCTAAATATTTTGCTCAACTAGACTACATTGACGAAGTTTTGATGTACGGAATAATCTATGCGTTTATTATCATAACTTTCGCTGTATGGCACCCCATTAAGACGAAAAAAGAGATTTCAGACAAAAGAAGGTTTCTAAAGAAAAATACCGTGAATACAACTATCAAAAATATCTCCAGGGCAATGTTCCAATCCTACGAATATGTTGTTACGACAGATCTCTCCGGAGACCTAAACACCTTAAAACTGAATGAAACCCAATTAAATAACATTTCGAATGGAGATTTTGTAGAAATAGAATATGAAGAACAGACTAAATCAATCTTAGCTATTAAGATACTATTACTTTGATTATTTTTGCATCTTTGATTAGTTCGACCTCATACGCATGCAAAACATCATACTTACGACTTTCCTGCATCTAACACTTACGTGCACTGCAGCGCCGATTCTAATGAACTGATTGTGCTTGGAACCAGAGGGCTGATTGATATCATTGGACCTCGAAGAACGTTCATTGCAAGTATCAGCTTAAATACAACCAGTACCAAAGATCAAAAGGTAGTCGACGCACCTAAGTTCTATTCGAGTCTAGTTAGAGATATTCTACATGTTGATTCAAAAATACATCTTAACTCTATCGAAATTATTGATGCCAAAGGGACTCGTCTAAATCAAATTTCAACTGGAACTACCAGCATCGATATGTCAGGCTATACAACAGGAACCTACTTTTTCAAGGTAAACTACGATGGCTTTTCACAGACAGTGAAGGTGATCAAGAAGTGAAAAGCTAGTTTGTGTTTGGTACAAGGAAACTCAAGTTCGAACAAGCTGCCCCCACCTTATAGCTACCCAGCCTTAGGAATTCATAGACCCTAATTCAGCCTTCTTCGTTTTGCACCCTTTGCTATTGAAGGCTGTGATAGACGAGACGAGAGCATGTTTTGGCGAAAGCTGAAACAGTCCTAGGATAAACGAAAACGCAAATTTGCTACAAAAACCTCTCGTTTAAAGCCTTTCAGTAAGGTAGTGGTCATAAAGCCGTGAGGTACTCCTCTTGGTTGTGACACAGTACGTAATAGCCGTTATATTCACTCCAACGCCTGCTGGCGGCGCTAAACAAAGCCAATGGTCTTTCACTTTCGGCCAAAGCGCAACTTTGAGAACAACATCCAATTATGAAAATCATCACAAGCTTACTATTGACGCTCTGCTGTTCTTCACTACTCTTTAGCCAGAGCCAAGCACACCTGAAAACCTCTGTAATAAAGCAAGATGGAAATTGGATAAAACTGCTCCCTGATGCGGACATCGAACCTGCTCATTTTTTCAATTACTTTCATGAGGACCTTGGATTCAATCAATCCTTTACATTTGAATTGATTGAAGAGTCAACTGACAATCTTGGGTTCTCACATCATCGATATCAAGAGCACTTTGACGGCTACCCTATTGAAGGAGGCATCTATATTCTTCATGTAAAAAATGGAGTGGTAAATAATGCGAATGGTAAATTGATACGGCAGATTCCACAAATTGGAAAGGTGATTGTTTCAGCAGAAGACGCACTCAATATCGCGAAAGCACATATGGGTACGGGCAAATTCTACTGGGAGATTCCAGAAATGGAGGCCAGAATCAAGCACATCAAAAACGATCCAAACGCGACCTTTTTCCCGAAAGCTGAACTAGTCTATGTCGATGGGCGCTTTGCTACCAAGGGTGACAACTACAGGCTCGCGTGGAAGTACGTGCTGTACACTACTGGCAGCCACGGTAAAGAAACTTTATTCGTAGATGCGGAAACAGGAAAAATCATCTTGACGCTAGAAGGATGTCACAGTAACTCGGTAGTTGGTACTGCTGAAACACGTTATCATGGTACGCAGACCATCGTCACAGATTCTGTTTCTCCTACCGAATTCCGTTTGATCGATGTCACGCGCGGAGGAGGTGTAGAAACCTATAACATGAACAGAAATGTCGACAACTTTAACCTAGCGGTAGATTTTATCGATGAAGACAACATTTGGGACAATGCAAATAGTCTCCTTGACGATGCTGCCACCGATGTACACTGGGGATCTGAAAGAACCTATGATTATTTTCTAGAACAACATGACCGTGACAGCTACGATGGAAATGGTACGCGGATAGTGAGCTATGTACACTACGATGTAAATCTGTTTAATGCCTTTTGGAATGGCATGTTTGCAGTGTATGGAGATGGCAGACAAAATCCATTAACCTCAATCGACGTCGTGGGGCATGAACTTACACATGGCGTTACAGAATTCTCAGCAGGTCTAATCTATCAAGATGAATCAGGAGCCCTCAACGAATCATTCAGTGACATCTTTGGTACTGCCGTAGAGTTCTTCGCACTAGAGAATGAAGCTGACTGGCTTATAGGAAAAGAGAATTTTTTGTTGCGCAGTATGTCTGACCCCAATTCACAAGGAGACCCTGATACTTATTTGGGTAATAACTATACACTTTCTAGTGCGGACAACGGAGGAGTGCACACGAATAGTGGTGTTCAGAATTATTGGTACTATCTGCTAGCTGCCGGTGGTACAGGAGTAAATGATAACGGGGATTCCTATGACATTGACTCTTTGGGGATAGAAGTTGCGTCGGCAATCGCCTACCGTAATTTGACTGTTTACCTCACACCTTCATCGAATTATTTCGACGCACGCATTGGGTCCATTCAGGCAGCAGCAGACCTGTATGGAGAGTGTTCTAGCATAGTGCTAGAAGTAGCTGAAGCTTGGTATGCAGTAGGCGTAGGTCCAGAAACAATTGCCCCAGATTTTCAATTTGTAGAGGTTTTGACTCCAACGGACTCTGGTTGTGAGCTTGGCTCTGAGGAGCCTATATCTATCGCCTTTCGTTTCAATCCTTCTGGGTGCGGTCTTACCATCCCAGCAGGGGAAGAACTTGAGCTAAGCTATGCGGTTAATGGCGAGTCTCCGATTGTAGAAACGATTGTATTGGATAGCCTGCTTACGGGTGGTGAACTATTGACCCACAACTTCCTTACACCAGCAGACCTTTCCATTCCAATGGAGTATTCTATAGAGTACAATGTTAGTTATAATGGAGATTTGATCTCTGGTAATAACACATTTACCAATCAGGAACTTAAAAACCCGGAGCCCATTGAAGGTGCAAGAAAATTGACCTTCGAAGATGGTAATGTGGAAGACTCCATCTTTGTGGCATTGGGGGCAAATGCAAATGGAGACATTACTCGCGGCGCTAGAAACACAGGGCGCTTCGGTTATCTTATGAACAGTTCCAGAGCGCTCCGAGAAGACATTACGATCTTTTCCTCAGAAGCTGAAAATTATACAGACAATTTTGAATTCATCTCTAAGCTTTGCTCTTGCGTAGATCTTACAGGTTGGGACAATGCCTTTCTTAATTTCGATTTACGACAGACATTTTCTCCAGAATACGATAGTATTTTCGGAACAGATTTATCATTCATGATCGCTATGCGTGCAACAATTGACGGTGTTCAAGTTGGCAATCAATATCACCCAGAAACGAGTAATTTAGATCCATACAAAAGCTATAGGATAAATGTTGACGAATACGCAGGGTCAATGTTTACACTCTGCTTCGAAGGCGTTCACTATCAGAATGACACGGAGACCGAAGATGGAACTGGAGATAAGTCTCAGCTAGACAACATCTTTTTCTCACAGTCGAATGTCTCGAATGTAGCAGACAATAGACTTAGCGATTTATCTATCCATCCAAATCCTACGTCTGGAAATGTTCAAATTGAACTGGATGCAATTGGCACACACACGTATCAAGTCATAGACATGATCGGGCAAATAGTGGAAAACGGAACATGGCTCTCCACTGGACAGCAGACACTTGATCTAGGTAGATTTGCTAAGGGAACGTATATGCTTTCGATTACCACCGACAATCAACAAGTAGTCAAAAAGATCATATTGCAGTAGAAGCTGCGAACAAGCTACATAGCTTATGAACTCACAAAACTTCTCTCACGCGTTTCATCAGCTCTGATCCGCTTTCGAAAAAGTGATATAAATCAATTACTTTTCCCTCTATGCCCACCTCTACCGCACACCACGACCAACGGATCGCAGAGATGTCCTTTTCGTCTGTGTATCCTCATTACGTCACTAAAGTCAAAAAGAAAGACCGAACAATAGCGGAGCTGCATCAAGTCATTGAATGGCTAACAGGTTTTGACGAAAGTAGACTTCAGGAGCTCATCAATTCAAAAGCAACGTTTCAAGATTTCTTTAAGCAGGCTACATTGAACCCCAACGCTGAATTGATCAAAGGCGTAATATGCGGCTATCGCGTTGAGGAAATTGAGAATACCTTAACGCGCCAAGTTCGCTATTTAGATAAGCTCGTAGACGAGCTAGCACGAGGCCGAAAGATGGATAAAATATTACGTGTCGATTCTAAGAGTTGAGCCTTTTAAGCGTTTACACTCCCTTCTCCAGCTGTTGCCCCCCTTTGTTTTCCAACACTTTGTGTGTTTGGCAATCGCAACACAAACGTAGACCCACTGCTGTGGGTTGACTGTTCTAGGCAAATGTCTCCACCTATACGCCGTGCAAGTTTGCGTGCTATGCTAAGTCCTAAACCTGTGCCTGGATACTTATCCTGAAGGTTCAACCTCCTAAACAAATCGAATATTGTTTCTCTATATTCTTGTTCTATTCCGATACCATTATCAGAGATACAAATCTCGACTCCACTGTTAACGTCTGAACCAATTTGGATATTAATCCTAGGTATAACTGAGTCGTTAAACTTTAACGCATTGTGTATCAGCTTAAATAGAATCTGCTCTACATAGTCTCGATCACAAAAAATCTCAGCGTTTCCATCTACAGTGATTAAAGGATTTTTGTGCTCAAATTCTGGCAATGATATCTTTACCGCACGATCGACGATGAAACGAAGTTCGCATCGAGACTCTTTTGAGATTTTTTTCTTTTCAATTTTTGAGAATTCCAACACATCACAGACCAAGTAATCCATTTGATTTGCATACGTAGAAGCAAATTCTAAATACTCACCTATCTCACTTTTGGTTTGTGGCGACATGCGCTTGTTGGCAAGGTCAATAAAGCTAGTGATGTTTCTTACCGGCGTCTTCAAATCGTGACTAGCGATGTAAGCAAATCGTTCAAGTTCTGTATTTTTTTCTTCTAGATTTTTTGCATGCTTTTGAAGTTCAGCTGTTCGCGTTTCAACCAATTTTTCAAGCTGCACGTGAGTTTTCTTTCTCGCTCGAAGTCTTGAAACGAGTATGAGCAAGACAGACAAGACCACGAGTAGAGCAACTATACTAAACCATAACTTCATGCGCGCCTGTGACTGTTCTGCGATGAGCATGCGTCCATTAGCTCTCTCAAGAGCTAACTCGGAAAGAGTCTCCTGTTGCGCCTGAATTTGCTGTAGACTGCGTATTTCTGTAACCTGAGAAGTTTGGTAGAGTGAATCTCTTACAGCAACTAAAATAGTTGAATACTCAAGAGCTGATTTATATGCACCAAGCTTGGTCTCAATGCTAATCAGTTGCTCCAAGGTTTCTGCCATATGTGATCTCTTCGAAATGCTTTCGAACATTTCGTAGCTCTTGATTGCAGATTCGCGTGCCTCCTCAAGTCGCTCAGCAGCTACTAACCTACCCGCTATTGCACCATGAACGATCGCAGAGCGAAACTTATCCCCAGGTCTCGCTGTGATTTCCAACGCTTTCTTACCAGCTTTTTCGGCATCCTTGTAACGACCTAGACCAGAAAGCACTCTGGCGTAACTTAGATAAATGCTGTACGCATCTCTCCACTCCTCATATCGATCAATTTTACTTTCATAGAGTTTTATAGCCTTTTCGATATTTCCTAGAACCGTTTCAGGTTTATCACCACGCTCAACTATTACTTCGGCTCTAGCCGAAGCTATGTCAATCTGAGCTTTTAAATCATTGTGGTGATATTTCTTATAAAGTGCTTCCGCATGCGCAAAATCACTTAGTGCATCCTCATATCTTTTATCGTACTTATTTACAAAACCCCTAACCTTTACGGCCGATGCGTAGCTATCACCAGCGTGGAGTGCTCTAGGAATAGAAAGCGTCGAATCGAACCAAATTCGAGCAGCGGCACGATCTCCACGGCTAAACTCAAGTATGCCTGCTGAGAAAAAGAAAAAAGCAAGATCTGAACTATCTGTACTGGATGTTCTAAAAGCGTAAATACTATCCGAAGTATACTGCGTTAATAAATGACCGCTTGGAATTCGACTTGCTAGATTGACAGCGCCAAAAACAGCCTTTGCTGCGCAGTGCGGATCATGTGTTTCAAATGCGCTATTTATATAGCTGCGGGCGCTATTTAAAACTTCTGTAAATACTTGTGGATCGCCATTGGCCTTGTTAACCTTATCGGAGATTCACCAAACTTCTTATCCGACTAATCTAAATCACAAGCAGACTTTTGAGCAATTGTTGTCTGACTCGTACATAACAAAAATCCTAGGAGAAGGAAAACTAAAGCTACAATTTTTAAAAATGAATATTGGATTGGGGACTTCACATCTACCCTGTATCAAGTATAGCACCAAGTTTGGCACGCACCTAATTCATATTCCTCAAAAGACGTGAGAATGAGTTATCGCTTTAATACAAAAAAAAGCGAATAAGTGCTAGGAAATCAATAAATAGTCCTTGCTAGTCCACTTTCGCCGTAGAATAGCGTCGATTACTAGCTTAAGTGCATTTAAACTTCCCGCACAGAAATATCTATGAAAGCACACTTTTTTGTTTAGTAGAATTAGTGACACTCAATTTCAGCCATGCCAAGCCTGGTCTAAATTTCTATGCGAACTCCCAGAGCTCCTAAATATACTTCTGTGAGGCTGGTGAATTGTTCCAAGCTTTGGCAAGATGTGAGTGGGCTTCAACGCACCATCACAACTGTCTGGTTTCGTATCGCGCTGCCCTCTTCCCAATCTGCCGCTCCGTCCATTTTTGCGATAGCAGCAGTGGTTATTATAGGACTCTCGCTCGTTTTGGCGGAAGCCAATTCAGCTTGATACTCTGTATATTTAGGCAATCGTTTCACTAC
>CALDUE010000098.1 GCA_937923485.1 uncultured Saprospiraceae bacterium | reverse complement strand
GACCAGTTATACAAGCATCATGTATTGCACAGTTTGGCTCTCACTAATTTGCTTTCGCTAAAACCTGGCTCTCGAATCTTAGACCTTGGATGTGGTGGAGGATTCCCAGGTATTCCACTGGCAATCGCTTTCCCTGAAGTTGATTTTGTACTCGTAGATGGGCGCGGTAAGAAAATCACAGTGGTCAATGAGATCGCAGAGGCACTCGAACTCAGCAACGTACGTGGCATCCATACCCGCGTGGAGGATTACAAAGAAGGTCATGGCTCGTTTGACTTCGTAGTAACGCGCGCTGTTGCGAAACTACCGCAACTGTGGAGCTGGGCCAGACCAATGATCTCCCCTACCGATCAACATGCTATCCCTAATGGACTCATCGCTTGGAAAGGCGGGAATGCCCAGCGCATGAAGGAAGAGACCAATAGCCTACACCAAAGTATTTATCGAGATGTATTTCCCATTCGGGATTGGTTCAGAGATGAGTACTTCTGGGAGAAATTCTTGGTATATTGTAATTAAAATTGGTGAACTCGTCAGCGTGTAAATCCTTGCTGTAGCGTGCAAGAGCGGTCGAAAGCAGGTGGCGGTAATTTTTCAGACCACAACAAACGAGGTGCATGCACTACCCCATTTTCTCGATCAAGGAGGTCGTGCTTTTCCCCTGAACGAAACTCAGGACTTCAACTTGCCCGCCCCAGCCGACAACTTCTTTGGCTCCTACTATCGTGGCGAGTGTGTAATCGCCTCCCTTTACGAGCACTTCGGGGTGGAGTAAATTGATCAAATCCAGCGGAGTGTCTTCTGAGAATGGAACGACCAAGTCGACGCTGCGCAAAGCCGCAAGATTGAATGCACGATCTTCTTCCGCTTGCAGCGGACGACTATCGCCTTTGAGCCTTTTTACTGAAGCATCGCTATTAAGTCCAACGACTAGTCTATCGCCAAACATGCGTGCTTGCGCGAGGTAGGTCATGTGCCCTGGATGCAGCAAATCGAACACACCGTTTGTAAAAACTACGCGCAGCCCCTCGGCTCGCCACATTGCACCTTGGGTTTTGGCGAAAGCCCAATCCTTGGCGATACGCTGAGCAGGATCATCAAAGAGAGGAAAGTTGGACATGAGTTAAACAGCTTCTGGCTTTACAATGTCCGTTGGAGGATCTGTATCAACCGTATCAGACAAGCTAACGCGCTTGCCATTATTGAGCATTGGTAAAAGCACTAATCCGGTAATACCGAATAGCACGTTGACACCTATTTGGAGCGTAAAGAACATGATATTCGCAAAGCTGAGTGCATCATCTCCAGCGATGCTAAAGAGCGCCAACGCCTGAATGACCATGAAGTGGTAGCTCCCCATTCCGCCGGGAGAAGGAATAACGATACCAAGGGCGCTGAAAATGAAGACCATGAGTGCCGCGTCTACACCAAGATTTTCTGTAGGAGGGAAGCTAAAGAAGGGCAAGAACGCCATTCCAAAATAGCAGACCCAAATACCAACGGTGTTAAGCACCAAAATCGGCTTACTATTCACTTTAGAAAGTGAGCGAAGCCCTTCGGCGAAGCCTTTAGCAAGGTTTGAAATCTTCTTCACAAACGACGTATGGGAAAACTTTCGCAGGAGCCAGATGAGAAGAATCGCACCCACTACAAACACGCCAACGCCCATTGCCAAAAGCGGCCCGAACCCGCCGCCGCCATCGGAAGTGCTCCGCGACTCTATGACGAAATTGCTTAGCGTATCCCATTGTAGTACAAATGCTAAACCTATGATCACCAGAAGCATGACGACGTCGAGTATGCGGTCTACGACAACCGTACCCATGACTTTCTCTACGGGCACACCTTCATAACGTCCGAGAAGTCCAGCGCGGACAACCTCCCCCATACGAGGAAAGCCTAGGTTGGCGAAATAACCGACCATGACGCTCCAGAAGGCATTCCAGAAATTGACCTTTTTACCGAGCGGTTCGATGAGTTGTTGCCAGCGCCATGCCCTGAAGAAATTACTTATCATGAAGACGAAAAGCGTGACAAGGAGCCAAATCCACCTTACGGTCGATAGATCGGAGGTTAGCTTATCAAGCAAGGAACACTCATCCGTTGGAATTCCATCCAAGACACATTGTGCTTGAAACTTAGCGTCTTGACTCTTGAATACCAAAGTGAGGATGACCACACCAATCGATAGAAATCCTAAGAACTTTAGGATGTTTGTGAACTTACCCTTCACGCAGTGACGCGGTTGTTGTCGTCTGGAAAGACAACTTTAGGTTCGAAGTTCGCTGCCTCCTCAGGAGTCATCCAGCCATATCCGATAATGATAACAAGGTCCCCAATTTCTGCGCGCCGAGCGGCTGCGCCATTGAGGCAAATCACACCTGTACCTCGTGCACCTTTGATGACGTAGGTCTCAATGCGTTCACCATTGTTGTTGTTGACGATCTGCACACGTTCGCCGGCGATAAGGCCTGAAGCGTCCATGAGGTCTTCATCAATGGTGATACTTCCGACGTAATTGAGGTTGGCCTCTGTCACTCGGACGCGATGTATTTTAGACTTGAAAATTTGAAGAAGCATGCGCGGGGCTTAAGCGTTCAGCGCGCAAAGGTAGTCTTTTGCGCAAGCGTATTCGAGAAACAAGTGAATGAAAAATACTCTGAGGTCAAAAACGACCTATTTATGATCAAGTTTAGGCGAAGTGAAGAGGCTAATACAGCGGCCAGTTGTCGATAAGTCGCACGCCTTCTAGCCATGCTACTGTGACGATTAACGGCTTTTCAACATGTTGCTCAGACTCAGGCACATCTGGTAATGGTTCGAAAGTTACGGAGTCAATAAAATCGAAATATTCTGGTTTGAAGCCTGCTGATAAAAGCGTTTTCTTGCCTTTTTCCTCGATGGTTCGAGGACGTCCGCCTGCTTTCCATTCTTTTTCAGCTTTCGCCAAAACCATTGAAATGGTTGCTGCGATATCCACTCCTTGTGGACTTAACTGACCATTCCTTGAACTCATGGCTAGGCCAGAAGCTTCTCGGACAGTGGGGACGACTTGAATTTCTACGCTCCAAAACTCTTGCAGCGCTGCTCTTTTAAGGATTGCTACTTGTTGAGCGTCCTTTTGCCCCATAAACATTGCCTTTGGGTCTACCGCTTGAACGAGGCGTCGCACAATTTGGACGACGCCGTCAAAATGGCCGGGGCGAGCAGCTCCTTCATACTTGGTATCAAGTCCAGCTAGATCGGGCATTCGATCTTCATTGGTCCCGTTTGGATACATGACTTCGACACTGGGAAGGAACAAAGCATGCGCTCCAGCCTTGCGGAGCATCTCTGCATCTTCTTTGGGTCGACGTGGGTATTTGTCTAGATCATCGGCCCTGTCAAACTGTGTAGGGTTAACGAAGACGCTAACAATAACTCTCGGATAGTGCTTCAGAGCCTCCTTAACCAAGGTCAGGTGCCCTTGATGTAAGGCTCCCATGGTAGGTACGAAGGCCCATTCAAGCTTTTCATCCGACCATTGTTGTGTGATTTGCGCGAGCTCCTCACGTGAATTAGCGATTTGCATAGGTCAGCGAAAGTAGCCGAACTTATAATTTTTGCTTTTCTAACTGTGATTGGGTAGTGTAAGCGTCTGATTTTGTCACAAAAGCATGAATATTATGCGTTTCGGCGGGCTGGTTTTGGCGAAAGCCCCAACAATAGAAGTCAAGTCATCTCCTTTTTGTATTTTCGCAGCCGCTTTAAAGGAAGCCCCGTTTTGCAACGAAGGCTTAGAAGCTTAACGCTGTTCGAAGCGGCTTGATACAACAATACATGGAGAAGAAGAAAGTCCTCATCGTGACGCAGGAGCTGCGACCATACACGACAGAGAGTATCATGAGTGAGATAGCTCGTGCTTTACCGAAAGGAGTTATTGACAATGGAATGGACATCCGAATTCTCATGCCGAGGTTTGGTACGATCAACGAGCGCCGTCATCGGTTGCACGAAGTCGTGCGCCTCTCAGGTATGAATATTATTGTGGATGACGATGATTATCCATTGATCATTAAGGTTGCCAGCTTGCCTGGAACCCGCATGCAAGTGTACTTCCTAGACAATGATGACTTCTTTAAGCGCAAGTTTATCTTTGAAGACAAGTCTGGAAAAGTCTATGCAGATAATGCTGATCGAATGGCTTTCTTCTGCAAGGGTGCCTTGGAGATCGTTAAGAAATTCGGTTGGCCACCAGACATCATTCACTGTCATGGATGGATGACTTCTTTGATCCCATTCTTCCTCAAAAGTGCATATGCAAATGAGCCACTTTTCGAACTTTCGAAAGTGATTTACTCTGCCTATGATCAAGATTTTGATCAGGAGTTTGGCGAAGATTTCTTTGCCAAAGCGAGTATCAATAATCTGAAAGCTGATGACCTTGCAGCCTTCCGACATGAAGAAGGTGTAAGTCTTGATCTTGGCGCCATTCAGTATGCAGACGCGGTTATTCGTGGAGAAGAGAGTCTTCCTGAGCACGTTGACAAAGCATTAACTGCTATGTCTACAGACAAGCCAGTGTTAGATTTCAAACAGGAAGATTACGTCGCAGGATACATTGATCTTTACAACGATCTACTCGCTACAGAGACCGAAGAGGTCGAGGAAGTATAGTAAATTAGCATAAGGCCGTGCTACTGATTGACATTCTACATGAATTGTAGCTATTTCAATCATAAGCACGGCTTTTTTAATGCACGAGGCCACTATTTTAGCCTATGGTGCGTTGTGCCTTTAGCACCCCATACTCTATGAATAATTTGCTCTATTTGTGCATTGTCGCACTGCTTGTTTGCGTATCAGCTTGCACTGAACCTACTCCTATTGGTGGCGACATTGTTGACGGGACGCAACTCCCTATCGCCTTCCGAGATGATTCGCCCTTTGTGTTGATTACAGAACCAGACACTGTCACAACACTAACTACGAGCATCTCACTTACGGAGGTTGGTGTACCTGTTGGGTGTATCAGTAGTCCATTTTCTGGAACTCGTAATGCGCGTGTAGGAATGCAAATTGTAGAGCGCAGTGATCAGCTAGATCTCAGCAATTCAGTAGTTGATAGCATTGTCTTAATTCTTCCTTTAGTCACCAGCGCTCAAGTTGGAGACATTGAAGCTCAGTCCAATCTTCGAGTCGTCGGAGCGACGGACAGCTCGTTTCTTCTCCTAGAGCCAGTAATCACTACTGACCTGAATGACAATGGAATCCTTTTCGGTGAGGCGACTGCCGTACCTGCTAGAATATCTTCCGAACAAACTGTTTTCGCTGGAGACTCGACTCGAATGGATACACTAGGACCCGAATTTCGAATTCCACTTAACCAGAGTTTTAGTGACGCTTTTCTACCTGCGATTGCAGCTTCGGTGGCTGCAGACAGCCTAATCAACGACAGTCTTTTTGTCGCAAACTTTCCAGGGATAATCATCGAGGGAGGTGATTGCGGGGAGACTTCACCGGCAATCGATTTAGACACAGATCGACAAGATAGGATGGGTGTATTTGTGTACTACACCACTGATAGTGGATTTCATCGACAGTATCAGTTTAACTTCCGTCGAGAAAATGGTGCTGTAGGAAGATTTCGACCACAGTACGTTCACGACCCTAGCGGTAGTACAGCCGGTCTACTCTTTAACGATCAACGCTTAGATGACACGATAGCAGTATTGAAGTCCTTAGGTGGATCAAGATTAAGGGTTGACTTCATGGACATTGCTCTAGGCCTCAGCGATCAAGCTGTTAATGTGGCTATCCTAGAAATTCCGATAATCCCAGGCACGGATGATTTTATAACTCCGTTGCCAAGAATTATACCTCGGGTAAAAAATAGTATTGGAGATTTAGTGGATTACAGTGCATTTTTTACAGATGGTTTTGGGACCTTCGATACCCGAGAAGGAGGGACACTCACAAACATTCCTGATCCTAGTGATCCAAACCAAACCGTCCTCGCTTACCAGTTTAACATCACTCGGTTTCTACAAGAGGTGATCGATGGCGAACGTGATGGTAATCTCTTTTTTGTACCTTTAAATCAAACTTTCTCCCCAGGAGAAAGTATCTTGAGGGGACCTGGTGGCGATGCCAATGCTCTAAAAGCAAGATTACTTCTCGCCACCACAGACGTACCTTAGTCTAGTCTTTAACAAACTTCTAAGAACCTTCTAGACTCATTTTTTATGTGCGGAATAGTTGCTTACATCGGGACCAAAGATGCGTACCCGATTATTGAGAAAGGCCTACGCAGGCTTGAATATCGTGGATACGATTCCGCAGGTGTTGCAATCTTCGACCAAGGCCTTAGTATTGTAAAGCGCCAAGGAAAAGTCGACAATATGAGCAAGGCAGCAATCGCTGCAGGGCTTCGAGGTCGCATTGGTATTGGTCATACCCGATGGGCTACACACGGTGAAGTCAACGACGTTAATGCTCACCCACACCAATCTGGTGATGGCCGCTTGGCGATCGTTCATAATGGTATCATTGAAAATTACGATAGCCTCAAGGTCGCTCTTGAAGGACTAGGTCACATTTTTGTGAGTGAGACTGATACAGAGGTCCTCGTAAAATTAATCGAAGAAGTTCAACGACAGGGAAACCTAAGTTTGGAAGAGGCGGTACGCCAAGCTTCGTCTAAAGTAGTAGGCGCCTATGCGATCGTTGTTATTGACCGCGATGATCCAACCAAGCTTGTCGCTGCTCGTCGAGCAAGTCCACTTGTACTAGGGATTGGGGAGAACGAATTCTTCTTTGCTTCAGACGGAACACCGATTGTAGAGCACACTAAGAATGTAGTCTACTTGGAATCAGACCAAGTAGCAGTTGCACGACTAGATGGCACGTATAGCATTGTCAATCTTGAGAATGAAATGCAGACTCCTTTTATTCATCAGCTTGATCTTGAGATTGAGCAGATTGAGAAAGGAGGATACGACTATTTTATGCTCAAAGAGATTCACGAGCAACCTGCTACGATTGCGGATGCTATGCGCGGTCGTGTGAGTCCTGAACAAAACCTTATCCGTCTTGGAGGCTTAGTTGAACATATCGATCGCGTCGCGAATGCTGATCGTATTCTCATCGTCGCCTGCGGAACGAGCTGGCACTCAGGTCTTATTGGGGAGTACCTCATTGAAGACTTGGCGCGCATGCCGGTCGAAGTGGAGTATGCAAGCGAGTTCCGTTATCGCAATCCTGTCATCACCGAAAGAGACGTCGTAATTGCGATATCTCAGTCGGGCGAGACTGCGGATACCTTAGCAGCCGTCGAGCTCGCGAAAAAAGCAGGAGCCTTTTGCTATGGCATCGTAAATGTCGTAGGCTCTTCCATAGCTCGTGAGACTGATGCTGGAAGTTATA
This sequence comes from uncultured Saprospiraceae bacterium, assembly GCA_937923485.1. Classification (GTDB taxonomy): domain Bacteria; phylum Bacteroidota; class Bacteroidia; order Chitinophagales; family Saprospiraceae; genus CALDTK01. The sequence goes on along the minus strand of CALDUE010000098.1, from coordinate 11,025 downwards.
TCCACGCAGGTCCTGAGATTGGCGTTGCGTCTACCAAAGCTTTCACTGGTCAGGTAACTATCCTAAGCCTGATGGCCATTCACTTGGCTTGTCATCGAGGATTGATTGATGATGCACGCAAGCAAATGCTCGTGAATGCCCTCGTCAACATTCCAAGCAAGGTTGAAAAGGCGATTGCTAATTGTGCTAAACCCGTAGAGTTCATTGCACGCGAATTGTACGAAAGCCACAATGCGCTTTACTTAGGTCGCGGATTCAACTTCCCAGTAGCCCTCGAAGGCGCGCTCAAGCTCAAAGAGATTAGCTACATCCATGCGGAGGGATATCCTGCAGCGGAAATGAAGCACGGCCCTATCGCACTTATTGACGAGGACATGCCTGTGTTTGTCATAGCAACCAACCAGAGTGCTTATCATAAGATCGTCTCAAACATTGAGCAGGTCAAAGCGCGCAACGGAATGGTGATTGCCATCGTTCTTGAAGGGGATTCTGAAATCTCCCAACTGGCTGATTTTGTCATTGAGATACCAGATACAGAAGAGCAGTTCTCTCCGCTTCTTTCCGTTATCCCACTTCAGTTATTAAGCTACCACATTGCCGTTCATAGAGGTTGCAATGTCGACCAACCACGTAACCTTGCAAAGAGCGTTACAGTAGAATAGTTTCAAGCTTCCGCCAAAACCTGTTTACTTCGGGTTTTGGTGAATCATTAGATCAGCGAAGCTAAAGCCTATGACAACCCCCATCACGTGATAGAAGGACTTACTTATAATACTGCTCGCACCAAACTGGAGATTCCAGCCTATGGTCGACATGTACAATCAATGCTCGAAAAGGCAGTTGAACTTGACCTAGAGCGCCAACAAGCTCTTGTAGAGCGCATCGTACAGATGATGGTCCAGCTTTCGGGCAACGAAGATGGACTTGCCAAGGAAGACCTTGAGCGCCGTCTGTGGAAGCATGCATACCGACTTTCTGGATATCAACTTCAAGCAGTTCCACCTGATGGACACATACCTACTCCTGAGGAGGATCAAGTCCCGCCAGAGGAGGTCCCCTACCCTAGGTCTGTACCTAAGCAGCGGAATTATGGGGACTACGTTCAACGGCTTATCAGTAAGGCCATTGAAACTGAAGATCCTGAACGCAAAGCTGCGATTACCAATACTGCTGCGTGCTACATGAAGCTTGCGTATTCGATGTACAACGACGCGCAAAACATCAGTGACCGAACCATTCTCGCAGATCTTGAAAAGATGAGCGAAGGGCTGCTTGTTCTCCCGGAGGACACCAACTTGGATGCGTTTATGGGGAAAGGATCACAGTCGCATATCAAGCAGACCGCTCCAGTGACACGTCGTCGCAACAACCGCAAGAAGGGCGGCAATCGCAATCGTCGCCGCTACCGTAAGCGCTAATTCACGCTACTTCGATTTTATATTTAGGTCTCTTTTCTCAGGGATCAAAAAGAGTGCGCTTCGCGGCTATCTTGCCGCCCTATGGAACGCAATGCATTCCGCGTAGAAGGCGGACACAAACTCAGCGGTGAAATCATCCCGCAAGGCGCAAAAAACGAAGCACTACAAGTACTGTGTGCTACAATGCTCACCGACCAGCCGGTGATCCTTGAAAACTTACCTCGTATCCTTGATGTCCATAATTTAATGGACCTCATGCGCGGGCTAGGGTGTACGATTGAAGAGCAAAGCACACACACTTTCCGCTTTCATACCCCTACGGTCAACCTCGATTATTTCCGAAGCAAGGAATATCAGGATAAAGCTTCTCGTATTCGAGGATCGGTCATGTTGATCGGCCCTATGCTTCACCGGGTAGGGAAGGCATTTCTGCCAAAACCTGGGGGAGATAAGATCGGACGTCGTCGGTTAGACACCCACTTTCACGGTTTCGAAAAACTTGGTGCTGAATTCGTTTACGATCCAGACAAAGACGAGTTCTTTGTTTCAGCTGAGAAAGGCATGAAAGGTACGTTCATGCTGATGGATGAAATTTCTGTTACGGGAACGGCGAACATGGTCATGACGGCTGTGCTCACACCGGGCACCACCAAAATTTACAACGCAGCTTGCGAGCCATACCTGCAGCAATTGTGCGCTATGGTTGAGTCGATGGGCGCAAAGATTGAAGGGCAAGGGTCTAACTTGCTAACTATACATGGTGTCGATCGCCTCAGCGGATGCACGCACCGCCTCTTGCCCGACATGATCGAAATCGGTAGTTGGGTTGGACTGGCAGCCATGACACAATCAGAGCTTACGATTAAAGCTGCACGACCTGAGAAACTAGGAGTTATCCTTCCTACCTTCAGGAAGATGGGCATCGAAATTAATGTGATGGACAATGGGGACATCCATATTCCAGCTCAAGATCATTATGAGATTTCGACCTTCATTGATGGATCGGTACTCACGGTGTATGATTCTCCGTGGCCTGGATTCACGCCAGATCTCCTCAGTATTCTGCTTGTTGTAGCAACGCAGGCGCGTGGCTCAGTGCTCATTCACCAGAAGATGTTTGAGAGCCGTCTCTTCTTCGTAGATAAGCTCATTGACATGGGTGCGAAGATTATCCTCTGCGATCCGCACAGGGCTACGGTGATCGGAATCGATCGATCTTATCCATTGCGTGGTACAAACATGAGCAGTCCCGACATTCGTGCGGGAGTGAGCTTGCTCATTGCTGCATGTAGCGCTCAAGGAACGAGTGTGATTTCGAATGCGCACCAAATTGACCGTGGCTATCAATTTATCGAGCAACGTTTGAAAGGTATCGGTGTACAAATGGAACGATTATGATCGTATACAACGTCACTGTAAAGGTCGACCTCGCTGTTGCGGAGGACTGGTTAGCTTGGATGAAAACGGAGCACATTCCTGAAGTCCTTGCCACTGGAATGTTCATCAGTTATCGAATGCTCCGCATCCTTAACGATGAGGATCCAGATGGGAAAACCTACGCAATGCAGTACACCTGTAAGGATCACGCAACACTACAGGCATACTTGGGCTCTTACGCACCTGCACTGCAAAAGAAGCACAAAGAGCGCTACAACAACAGCTACATCGCCATTCGCACCTTGATGAAGGTCGAAGAAGAGCAGGTCTTGTATGCGAGTGAGAGCTAAATAGCTTTAGTTGCGCGGTAACGCTTTAAGGTCACAGACTAATTGATGTTAGACGATAACGAACTCACCTCATCGATGATGTGTTAGAAAGGCATGGCCATTACCACACCGCTGATTGCAACTATTATAACGAGTCTTGTCAAGCAGACCCCTACCCGAGGAATGAATGACATCATTCGTACGGTAATGAAGAAAGAAATCCACCCTGATGCAGACATTCCAAAAGGAGTGATGATCGGATTAGCAGCGGGGATATTGGGTACCGTCGCAAAAACTGCGGTCGATCATTTTTTTCCAGTAGTAAAGAAGGAAGATGCAAACATCAAGACGCTACACGTTGGCGACCTTGAGTTGGATGTGAATATCAATACTACTGAATGGGTCACAGGTGTAATCGTAGGAGGGGCTTATGGGGCTGCTGCTGAGATCTCTCCCGAAGTGACCATGGGCAACGGTATAGGACTTGGAACAGCCATCTACGGGTTGAATAATTCGATAGAGAATTTAGCTCCCGAGCATCTCAAGCTCAAGCATCACGAAGAGAACGAGAGCCATGAGCTTTTGGGAGAGCTCGCCTATGGGTTGGTGGTTGAGTTTGTGCGAGCAAATTTAAGAAGTAGAGTTTAGCATATCTTCTTCTTCCTGTTTCATGATGAGCGGTGGATTCTCCTCGAATTCTTCCATCATGAGTTCCCATACACTTAAGAACAGTGCGGCGACTACTGGGCCGATAATGAAGCCAGCGAGGCCAAAACTGGCAATTCCTCCGAGTGTAGTGACGAGTACAAGGTAGTCTGGCATCTTCGTTTCTCGTCCTACCAAAAGTGGACGCAACAGGTTATCAATTAAACCTATGCCTAATGCACCGACCGAAGTGATGATGATTGCACCCACATAATCTCCTTGCACAGCTAAAATGACTGCAGCTGGACCCCAGATCAAGGCTGCCCCCCCGATTGGTAGTAGGCTTAGCATAGTCATCATAACTCCCCAGAAAAAGTGGCTATGAATACCACAAAACCAGAAGAGTAAGCCTCCGATAGTGCCTTGGATGATGGCAACGGTGAGGGTTCCTTTGATTGTTGCTCGACTTACGGTTGCAAAGCGGTTGAATAGCATGCGCTCTTCGCGATCACCTAGCGGAAGCGCTCTGATCGCCGTTTCTTTGATTCTGTGCCCATCTCTAAGGAAAAACCATAATAAGTACAGCGTCAAGAAGAATTGAACTGCGAGCTTGAGGAAGTTCTGTCCAACAATGACCGCCTGGTTTCCAATCCAATTTCCAATGTGGGATATCCCTTCTTTGACATTATCTCTAACCTGATCGAAATCGATTTTGTAATCTTCTGCGATCAATTCAATTGCAGGTATTCTGTCCTCCACCCATGTGACGACGATGTTTGGATCAAGTTCGCCTGAATTGACTCGAGAAATTAAATCAGAGGCCTCGTCGACCATTGCTATTACGACTAAGGATATCGGAAGCAAAACCACAAACGTGATTAAGATCGTCGTAAACGTCGCGGCGAAGTTTTCTCTACCGCCTGTTTTCCAGCAGAAATATCGAGAAACAGGCTGAAAAACAATGGCAAGGACTGTTGCCCAGAAGATGGGCATCAACAGTGGCTTGATCAGGTGAAAAAACCATAAGGTTACTCCTCCGACCAAAAGCAGAAAGAAGATGCGGCGCATGCTCGCCCGGCTCATGATCTTGATTGCCTTTTCACCGACTGTAGCCATGTGCCAAAGCTACGACGTGAAAAATTGTAATCTACTGGCAGTACTTTCAAGAGAAAAGCCCCGCTTCGATAGATCGAAGCGAGGCTTTATAAGTGGTGGGCAGTGAGGGACTCGAACCCCCGACCCCCTCGGTGTAAACGAGGTGCTCTAAACCAGCTGAGCTAACCGCCCTAAACATGCTTCTCTTTAGAAGCGGCCGCAAAAGTAGTCTTTTCCTGTTTTCGCGCAAGCATTTTCGAAAAAAAACAAAGTCTATTTTCAATGTACCAAGCTACAGGCAGACATACGTTACCTTAGCGATGCATTCGAATGATGAAATTTCACCTCCAGAGCACTCAAATCAGGGGGATTTTCAGAGCAAACGGAAGCGAATTGGCATGAAACACTTATTAAAATGGCTCGGCGGTATCGCTGTTGGGCTGATCCTACTGGCTGTAATCGTTCCCCTCCTTTTCGAAAAAGAGATAGGAAAACAGGCACTCAAGGCACTCCGCGGACAGCTCGATACCGAGCTCAGCGTGGAAGATGTATCGCTTAGCCTCTGGCGAGAGTTCCCCTATGCGAGTGTCAACCTTCAAGACGTCTCCTTGGATGGAAAGGGCGAAGGAGTCCTCCTCAAAGCAGAGCGGCTGGCTGGAAGGATTAGCTACTGGGACCTGATTTTCGCGGACGATTGGATCATTAACACCATAAAGCTTGAGGAAGGCGAACTGTTTGTATATCGTGGAGCAGATCGCGCGGCCAACTGGAACGTACTTAGAAGTAGAGATGATGCAGAAGCCTCTACGGAGTTTTCCTTTGCGCTGTCCAAAATCCTGCTCTCTCAAGTCGCCATTCGCTATGAGGACCTCTCTGCAAATAGTAAAGGTTCATTTTATGTCCAAGATGGTGAGCTCGCCGGAGCTTTTGGTAATGAAGCGTACACGCTTACAGGAGACTTCAGTGGGAAGAGTTATTTCTTGAATATTGGAGAGCTTCGCTACCTCGAAGCGATGGACGTCAGTTCTGTACTCGAATTAGAAATTGACCCACAGGCCAACGATTACTATTTCGGGCCAACAACCATCACATTAGATGAAATGCCCATAGCTATCTCTGGAAGCATCGGATTTGTGAAGTCTTCGACGTCTTACAACCTCAAGCTGAAAACTGAAGATGGAAGGTTAGGTACACTTCTACGCACCCTTCCGAAAGATTGGATTTCTGAATCCATCCGCGAGTTGGACTCGAAGGGAAGTTTTGCACTTGACGGCAAAATTGTGGGTCTTCTAGATAAATACAAGAGTCCTGCGATAGATTTCACGGGTGAGCTTCGAGATGGTTCGTTGTTTATTCCTGCCCTTGACCGCAAGGCTACTGATGTACGATTCAATTTGACGTACACGAATGGCAAGGCGCACTCGATGGCTGATTCGAAATTGCAATTGGCAAATGTGATTGCTCATTTAGATGGACAGCCACTCAATGGTCGGTTTACATGGACGAATTTTACCGACCCTTACTATGATGTTGAGGCGAGTGGGACATTACCCCTGGCTTGGCTAGATGAATTGTGGGATGGAGGATCGTTTGAAGGCACGCTCACAGCGAGAAAATTCCGGCTGCGTGGACGTCAAAAGCACCTCGTAGATAGTCGCTATGCGAACAATATCAGAACCACTGGTCAATTTGAACTTGATAGAGCGGCAATGACCTACGGCGATCAAGAAGTAGGTTTTGGCGCAAGCTCAATTGCCCTTAAAGGACCAGATTTGAAGGTCACTGGCGGTCATTTGGAAGGTTTTGGCGATAAGCTGAACACTACCCTTACGGTCGACAATCTCATTCCATATCTCCTTGGGAACAAATCCCAGACGCTGAGTTTTAACGGAGGTATTAATACTGATAAAATTGATTTGGCCGCGTGGGTCAACATGTTTGGAGGTGAAAGCGATAGCCTAACGTCGAAAGGTGAAGCTGAGCTAAGTTCGAATCCGACAACTGCAGATGGCCTTGGAGCGAACTTAAAATTGAAGGCTGCTGAGGTGGTTTACAATGAGGTAAACGTCAAAAAATTTACGGGGAGCTGCACCTTGAAAAATTCAGAACTTGCTGTAACAGGAGAGGGCTATGCTATGGAAGGCCATTGGGAAATTGGAGGCAAAATGCAATTGCGTCAAGCTCCTAGCCTTTCGGCAAAACTTGCGTGCTCGGAGGTCAATATCACCGAGATGTTTGAGCGAACTGAGAATGTAGGACAAGATGTCGTGGAAGCGCGCCACATAAATGGGCAAATGACCACCCGTGCATATGTAGAAGTCTTTTGGGACAAGGGCGGCAACTTATTAATGGATGATTTGCATGTTTGGGCGAATGTGGGTCTCACAGATGGAGAATTACGGGAGTTTGAAATGCTGCAAGCTATGAGCAAATTTGTGAGAAAAGAAGAGCTCTCACATATTCAATTTATTGACGTAGAAAATTGGGTAGAAATTGAAAACTCAATTGTTTATTTACCGGCAATGTTTATCCAATCAACGGCAAGCAATTTCACGGTTGCAGGATCCCATTCTTTTGACCAAGAAGTTGACTACGCAATCCGACTTAATGCTGCACAAGTTGTATTAAATAAGCTTTTCGGAAAACGCCCTGGAACGGACTTTCTTCCTGATAAAAGAAATGGTTTATTTCAAGTCGGTGTGAAGATCGACGGCACCTTGGTAAATGACGACTACGACGTCCGTACAGCCAATGCCCAAGTGAAAAGGGACTTCAGGTTTTCACAAACAAGAAAGGCTTCTATCCGGAAAAAACTCATCGCCCTCTTTGGTCCCGAGAGTTTGATCGATGATTACGATGACGATGGTTATCGAACAAAAAACCGTCCGTCGCAAGCTAAAATAAAGGCCGCGGAGAATCGGCCAGCTATTGCAAGCACTATCCGCAAAGATTTTGAAGAAGAGCGTACGTCGCGCACCTCACCTACAAAACCGGCCAGAGCTGTTGATGTAGATGCGGATCAGTTCTTGGACTGGGAAAATGAAGACGAACAGGAAGATCCTGCTACTTCAGACGATAAGAAACCTGCATTATCTGGATCTTCAAGAATTGTAGACCGCACAGATAAATCGATTAAAAAGCCTGTACTTAAAAAACCAGCCGTAAAGCTGGATGGACTTTTCGGTCCGTCGAAGGCCCCCAGTGAATATGAGGCACCAGATGAAGGTGATTTCTTAGAGGGTTTTGAAGATATTAAGCCAGGAGGTGGATAATATTTTTTGGGCTACCCCACTTCCATCACTTTGTTTCCAGTCAGTACAAATACATTATCTCCTTTGACGGGTTGAATTGTATACATTCCAGTGAATGCTCCGAAGGCAGGCAAGAGTCCAGCGTTTTCGCCAAAGTAATAACAAGGCAGTCGCATCCGATCTCGCTTTCCTTGTAGCATGACGGCAGGGTGCACGTGGCCTGCAAGGTTGTACGCTGGGGTTTGGGGTTCAACTTCCTTTTCTGGAGCTCCGCTATGCTTGGTGACTGGTTCGGAGTTCAACCCTGCTTTTCTAAGGTCTGCTCTCTTCTCTCTGAGCAAAACCTCTTGCTCTAGGGGATGATGCGAAAAGGCGAATGGTCCTTCGAAGTACGGTTCCTCGTGGACTTGAATCTTGTACTTCTCGTATTGGTGGTAGGTAAGTCGGTCGTGATTGCCGGGTACGAGCGCAAATTTCACGTGCGAAAAGGCCATGACTAGATCCGCGAAGTCTTCCCATTCTGGGTTGTAGTCGCTGTGAAAAAGGTCGCCGAGCATCAGCAGTCGGTCGGGTTTAAAATCAAGCAGCAGTCCGGTTAGCTTTTCAAGCGTCTCGTCTTGCACGTAGGTAGGCACCGCGAGTCCGTGCCTGCGAAAGTGGGTTGCTTTTCCGAGGTGCAGGTCTGCAACGAGCAGCGTCTTTTGTTCCTCCCAGTAGATCGCTGCGTGTGGATGTAGGTAGAAGGTTTGGGCAAGGAGTTCTCTGCGTATACAGTTGTTGAAGGGGGTTGCTTTTGAGGTTTGGGACACGGGGTGAAGGTAAAGAACGAGTTGTTCCGTTTGTGAACTGATCCTTACAAATCGGCTCCTAATGGTAATGCGTTTAATTCAACACGGGACTCCCTCCACAGTGGGTAGTGATGATCTAAAAGACTTTTAAAACGCTCATTGTGACTAGGCTCGATAAGGTGCACGAGCTCATGCATCACGATGTATTCCAACAGGTGACGAGGTTTCTTTGCCAGCTCGGTATTGAGTCTAATGGTGCGCTTGAGACTACTACAACTACCCCACTTTGTCTTCATGCGCTGGAGGTGATACCCCTGACATGAAACTCCAAGCTTTTTCTCCCAGCGTTTTATAAAAGGAGGGATGGCATCGTGTAATTGCTCTTTATACCATGCATCTAAAACTTTAGCCCGCTTTTCCACTGGCGCTGATGGACGAACAGCCATCAACAAGCGATCATGGTCTTGAATTACTGAAGGTTTGGCGTTGGCGAAAGTAACCTCCAAAAGACACGGTTGCCCCCAAACAAAGTGAGTCTCACGTGTCAGGTATCTGCGTACAGGCTCGCGCGCTTGCGCTTTAAGTTGGGCTTGTTGGCTACGTATCCAAGGCAACTTGCTAATTGCATACGCTCTGGCAACGTCTAGACGAGTTGCATCAGGGGCGATTAGCGTCACTAATCCACTTGGCGGATGCACAGAGAGATGGACATGCTTCACCGCTTTGCGGGTTACCACAATATCAATCTCGCCTAAATTGATCACCTCACGTGTCGCCATTAGTAGTCTTCTTGTCTCTTTAAAATGTCGAACAAAGCTTCAGTTGCATTGCCATCTGTATCAAGTATTTCATACAAGCGAGCTTTCACTTTCCGACCTTTGGGCCCATCTGGTTCGCTTTTCCAACCGTCTTGCGCATCCTCTCGCATCACTTGATCAAGACGCAAGGTAAGGTCGGCTAATTCGTCCTCATTGTCTGGACAGACAAATTTATCGGCAGCCAATCCACTGAGGTTATTGTAAATGACGTAAGCTCTTGGAACAGCCTTAAGTTTCTCTGGGATCGTGTCTTGTTCCTTCCCCTGCATTTGGCGAATCAGCTCTTCTGCTTTGCGTAAAAACTCTTCATAATCTTCAGTAGCCTGGCGCTTAAGCTGGATGAGATCATCAAGTAATTCGGACATTTTTGCATAGAAACGAGGATCATTTAGACGGTCACGTATGATCGTACGCCTTACATTATTGATGATCGTTTCTGCTATCGATTGCTTAGATAATTTATTCTTTGCATTTATACGCTGTGCAATAGCATCATTAATTCCTGATTCCACTACCAATTCTAACAGAGAGTATGAGTCTAACCTGCCTGAGTCTTCTGGGTGCTCGGCCGTGACGTACATATTGATTAAATGACGCATGTCTCGCTCAAAAGGCATAATATCCAATACTTCCCCAGTGTATTGTTTGAGTGCATCACGTATCTCAGAGAAATGATCCACTTCCTGCTTTCGTCGTTTACTTTCTTCTAAGCTATATCCACAGCCTATTAAATCTTCAGCGATCTGACTATACGCACGCACAAAGGATGCAACGTGTTTGTAGAATTCTATACGGAGCGGTTCGGTGTCAAGTAGTGCCTTTTCTGTTTCTCCATCACCACCAAAATAGCGCAGGTATTGCTCCATGTGTTTTGGTGATGGAATCGGCTCACATAGGTAGAGTAATTTTTCGCGAGCTTCTTCCAGATCTCGTTTTCCATCCTCTCGCCAGTCACCTAGTTTAATGTTATCCTGAGTGCCGTCATCATTCGTATCTAATTCATCAGAAGTATAAACGGCAATTGACTCTTCGACATTGGCGAACAGGTTTCTATAGTCTACTATATGACCAAAGGGCTTGTTATCTCCATCAAGTCTATTCGTACGACAAATGGCTTGAAAGAGTGTATGGTCACGCAATATGTCATCGAGATAGATATAGGTACAGGAAGGAGCATCAAAACCTGTCAGAAGTTTACTCACTACAATGAGAAGCTTCATTTTAGCTGGCTCATTAATGAACTCTTGCTTAATTTTTTCTTCGTAAGCTTTAGTAGTCTGGTCCTTCTTTAGAATATAATCGAC
>CALDUE010000097.1 GCA_937923485.1 uncultured Saprospiraceae bacterium | reverse complement strand
CGAATCTTTGCTCAAGAGGGTAGAGTCTCCACTATTGATATGCAAATATTTGATCGATGGGGTAACCAACTCTTTCGAGGAACTGCTTGGGAGGGTTTGGATGCCGATCCGGGAGTCTATGTCTATTTGATTGATATTGCTTTTGAGAATGGCACCTCAAAAAGTTTGTAGGTGATCTTACGGTAATTGAATAAGTCGCGAGTTTGGCATTTACAATTGAACTGAAGACTTCTTGATCGTCTTTAATTATTAGTGGTCACTTGCTTTTCATTAGTAGAAGCTTGAACATGAGAATACACGACGTGAGCCTAAATAGTCAATAGATTAATGTACACGTAAGCAAAATTCTCAGCAGTCCTTTATGCCGTAAAGCTGAGGGATGAGTTCAATTTTTCTAGCTTGAGCACATGTTCTTTATGCAGGTTGTAGCTGTGCTCAAGTACGATCCGAGATACTTGAATTTTTTCTCGCCTCTCACTTAGATTCTACTAACTTGATGCTTGCATTTGAAGGTACGCTTTGCTACCTATGAATTACGCCATCCGAGTCAACCAGCCAAATGAATCTTCCATGAAAGTTAGAGCAATCTTCATTCTGACCTCAATGATCGTTGTGCTTGCAATTGCAGTCATCTATATGGTTTGGAAGCCCATCCTGTGGAGTTTAATTATCGTTATACCAATCATTCTTTTGGGAATTATCGATATCCTTCAAACGAAGCACACGATCAGAAGAAACTTCCCGGTAATCGGTAATTTTCGATACCTACTCGAAAAGATCCGCCCTGAAATTATGCAGTATTTTGTTGAAACGGATACGGATGGGGCGCCTATTAACCGTCTCTTTAGAGATTTAATTTATGAACGTGCTAAAAAAGTAAATGACACCACTCCCTTTGGGACGCAAATGGACGTCTATCGCACAGGTTACGAATGGATAAACCACTCCATCTACGCCATAAATCACACAGATTTGCAGTGCGAGCCTAGAGTCATTGTAGGTGGTCCTAATTGTACTCAACCATATTCTGCAAGCATTCTAAACATATCCGCCATGAGCTTCGGCTCATTGAGCAAGAATGCGATATTGGCTATGAATGGCGGGGCCAAAATGGGCAATTTCGCCCACAATACTGGCGAAGGAGGAATTAGTCCTTATCACCTCAAGCCGGGCGGTGATCTGGTTTGGCAAGTAGGTACTGGATATTTTGGTTGCCGTACCGAAGACGGTAATTTTTGTCCCGATACCTTCAAGGGAAATGCTACACTTGATAATGTGAAAATGATTGAGATCAAACTTTCGCAAGGGGCAAAGCCAGGTCATGGAGGAATCCTACCGGCCATTAAGAATACTGAAGAAATCGCAAAAATTCGTCACGTCAAGCCCCACACTGATGTGATGTCTCCGCCGAGCCATTCAGCATTTAATGACCCCATAGGTCTGATGAAGTTTGTGAAACACCTACGTGATTTATCAGGAGGGAAACCAGTTGGATTTAAATTATGTATCGGAAAGAAAGAGGAGTTTATTAATATTTGTGAGGCTATGGAAACTACAGGTATTAAACCTGATTTTATTACCGTAGATGGAGGTGAAGGTGGAACAGGCGCTGCACCTGTCGAGTTTTCTAACTCCATTGGAACTCCCCTTCGAGATGGTTTAGCTTTCGCCATTGATGCCTTGAGATCATTTGATTTAAAGAAAGACATTATTGTCATCGCATCGGGCAAGATTTTCAGCGCTTTTCACATGGCTAGAGTGCTAGCAATTGGAGCGGATATGTGTAATAGCGCTCGAGCAATGATGTTGGCCACCGGATGTATCCAGGCTTTACAATGTAACTCAAATACGTGCCCAACAGGTGTCGCAACCCAAGATCCTGGCTTAATGAAAGGCCTTGACGTAAACGACAAAGCAGTTCGCGTTGCTAGTTTCCATGAGGCAACTATCAAGAGTTTCCTAGAACTCTTGGCAGCTTCTGGTATTGAAAGGCCAAGTGACATAACACGTGCTCACATCAACAGAAGGGTCAACATGAGTACTGTCGTGACTTACGAAGATCTGTATCCTGGGATCACTCGGAAAATTAGTATTTTAGGTGAATGAGTTTCAACGTTTTCCTGGGACAGTGTTTGCCTTACGCATTAGAAAAACCTCGTTATACTCTTTTTTGATCAATCATCTTCAAATTCAGTGAGCCTGGGGACGTTTGACGTAAATTGATATGAACATGAAGAAGATTCCTGACTGGATACTCAAAGACCCAATTGCGCACCGAGGACTTCATTCAGGAGATGAAAGAATTCCGGAAAATTCGTTAAGTGCTTTCAAGGAAGCAGCGCTTAATGGCTTTCCTATCGAGCTTGACATCCATCTGTTGAAAGACAAGCAGGTCGTTGTATTTCATGACGACGGCCTTAATAGAGTGTGTGGAGTCGATATTGAAATTAGCACATTGACCAGTTCAGAACTGCAAGCATATCGGCTGTTTACTTCTGGTGAAAAAATTCCCTTACTAAAAGAAGTTCTAGAAGTAGTCGACGGACGAGTTCCGCTCTTAATCGAACTAAAAGACAGTAAACTTAATAAAGGAATCCATGAACCTTTAATGACCTTACTCAACGCATATGAAGGTAAATTCGCTATTCAATCTTTTGACCCTTCATTAGTTGAATGGTTCGTTTTGAATGAACCACATATTTTGCGTGGCCAGCTTTCAGGTTCTTATGAAGATGATGAGTTAGATGCAGCGTTGAAACATGCTTACAGGAATTATAATTTCAATCATCTGAGCAAACCAGATTTCATCGCGCACGAAGTAGAAGATTTAGCGCAGAATGCTCAAATTCTAAAATTCAAAGCGCGGGAAATTCCAATCCTCGCTTGGACGGTCCGATCTCATATGCAAGCCAAAGAGGCATCTGCTTTTTGTGACAATATCATTTTCGAGAGTTTCCTTCCTTGAAAAAAGCTGCCGCATTTGACGATTTCGTGGAGATTAGTGCTCTAAATAACTAAGTTCGTATTCTAACACTTGTTTCTCTAAGCTTTTACGTCTCATGACCAATAATACCGTACGTTCTTGGTTCGTCGAGTTTGCATACATTCTTGTAGGCGTGCTACTTGCTAGTATCGGCCTTGAATCGTTTCTCCTTCCCAATGGTTTTCTAGATGGTGGTGTGACTGGGATAGCGATTCTTTGCAAGTACATCTTTGGATTCAGGGTTTCTATTTCCTTGCCACTGCTAAGTATCCCCTTTTTGATTTTGGCCTACTTCACGCTTTCTAAAAGGATCGTCTATAAGTCCGTATTCAGCATTGCCACCCTTGCTGTTGCCTTGGAGTTTGGACATTTTGAAGTAGTGACAGAAGACAAGCTTCTCATCTCCATTTTCGGTGGGATTTTTCTTGGATCGGGCATCGGTATCACCATTCGCAATGGAGCTGTACTCGACGGTTCGGAAGTGCTCGGCATTTTTGCCAATGATCGATTCGGTATTACCATCGGAAAAGTGGTGCTAGGCTTTAATGTGATACTCTTTTCAATCACTGCGCTTCTGATTTCTGTAGAAATTGCGATGTATTCAACGCTGGCTTATTTGGTCACGGCACAGGTTACGGACACCATCATTCGAGGCTTTGAAGACTTCATTGGTGTCACCATTGTCTCAGAAAAAAGCGAAGAAATACAAGCCGAAATCCTAAAGACTTTGGGAGCGGGTATGACCATCTACAAAGGGCGCGGAGGCTATGGTGAACGCGGAGCCACAGAAGAACGATTGATTATCCATACGATCATCAATCGTATAGATATGCGTCGATTGTACCGACTCTTGGCCATCCAAGACCCCAATGCATTCATTGTAGAATTCGACGTGCACAGTGTGCAAGGAGGAGTGCTTAGAAGGTACCTAACCAAAGGGAAGAGCAAGAAGGCTTCCCCCGCCAAACTTGGCCACTAATCCTTATACCCGAGCAGTCGTAGTGCGTTCAATACCACGACGATTGTCGATCCTTCATGGCCCACGACAGCAGGGCCGATTTCTGCAATTCCAAGTAAAGTCAACGGAACTAGGATTGCAACCATTCCAAGGCTAATCCATAAGTTTTGCTGAATGATTCGATGTGCTTTGCGACTTAATCCAAGTATCCAAGGCAGGCGATCGAGCCGGTCGCCCATCAATGCAATATCGGCTGTTTGCAATGCGACATCACTTCCCGCTGATCCCATCGCGATCCCTACTGAAGCGCTTGTCATCGCAGGTGCATCATTGACACCATCTCCCACCATAGCGACTTCACCAAGTTCGGCTCTTAAGCGCTCGATCGCCGCAACTTTTCCCTCAGGTAATAAACCGCCTATTGGATCAGATATACCTAGTTGATTTGCAATGGCATCGGCCACCAATTGGTGATCACCAGTGAGCATCACTGTTTTCGATATTCCTAAATCTTTAAGTTCTTGTAAGGCCTCTTTCGCTTCTGTTCGCGCGATGTCCATGACCCCAATAATGCCTAAATATCTCTCAGCAGAACCAACCAACATCGCTGTGTTTCCAGCTAATTCCAACTCCTTCATCGCTGCATCGAGTTCGGTAGAAATTGGACTATTTGTTACTTCCTCAAACAACCTTCGATTTCCGAGATAGTAGATAATGCCTTCAACCTCCGCTTGCACGCCTCTTGCAGTTAGCGCCTTTACGTTCAGTGCTCTTGGGATGCTCAAACCCGCTAATTTTTCTTCTCCTCCCGCGACTATAGCAGCTGCGAGTGGATGATCACTTCCACGTTCAATTGCTACAGCAACAGTGAGAATTTCCTGCTCGGAAGTTTTGCCGAAAGGCTCAACACTCGTCAACGTAGGTTTGCCTTTAGTCAAGGTTCCCGTCTTATCAAATGCTATTGCATTGACTTTGCTCAACAGCTCCAAAGGACCACCACCTTTTACCAGAACACCGCCACGGGCAGCACGAGCAACACCAGCCAATACTGCGCTTGGAGTCGATATCGCCAGCGCGCATGGACTAGCTGCCACCAGTACCGCCATTGCTCTATAAAAGCTTTCGCCAAAACCTTCATCAAGTACTAAAAATGCCAAATTCAGTAAGGCAACGACGACCAATACCGCAGGCACATAGTACCGCTGAATCTTATCTGTGAAATGCTGAGTCGGTGATTTTTGAGCCTCAGATTCTTCAACCAGCCTCACCAATTGGGCTAGGGTAGTGTCGCTCGATCCGCGAAGTACGATCACCTCCAATGCACCGGCTCCATTAATCGTTCCTGCGAAGGTTTGGTGCTCTGCAGCAATCGATTCAAACGTTGGCAATGAGCTCGAATCGGTTGGTGTAAACCCATGTTTATCCACGGGAATGCTCTCACCCGTAATCGCTGCTTGGTCTACGGCACTCTCGCCAGCGAGGACATATCCATCCGCCGGAAATTTGCTGTTGGGTTTAATGAGTACGCGGTCACCAGGTTCAAGCGCTTCTGCTGAAATTTCAACCCAAGATTCGCCTTCCCATTTCAGCCCTGTGGGCGGAGTTAAATCCGCCAAAGCGCTGATCGATCTACGAGCTCTGCCCAATGCGTAATGCTCCAACGCATGGCCAAGGCTAAAAAGAAAGAGCAGCAGCGCCGCCTCTGCCCATCGACCGAGGGCGATCGCTCCTGCAGCAGCAACGATCATAAGGAAATCAATATCGAAAACGCGGGCTTTAAGGCCTTCCCACGTTTCAATGAGGGGGAAGATGCCACCTGTAGCAATAGCCACTGAAAACAGCACGATTTGAGGACCAGCAGTTTCCGTGTGCGTCAACTGTAGCAGCAGTCCAGCCAACCAAAAGATGCCCGAGGTGATCGCAAAATACAGGTCCGTTCGCTCACCGAACAGTCCAGCCAACCAGCCTTCGTGATTATGAGTATGATCTCCGCCTCCTCCCATAGAGATGCAAAATACGCTATCGAGCCATTAGTCTCCTAGAACCGTCAGATCGAACCCAAGACTTTAATTGACCTATAATCTCGATACTATATTTTAATTTCTGCTTGTCGGTT
>CALDUE010000096.1 GCA_937923485.1 uncultured Saprospiraceae bacterium | reverse complement strand
AAAAGCGAGGCGTTCTTTCACGTGATGAAACTAGTCGGTTGGCCATATCGAGCACTCATCCTGCTGAGAATTTTCCCACTTAGTTTTCGAGATTGGGTCTATGATTGGGTTGCTCGAAATCGATATGCGACCTTTGGAAAGCACACGGCTTGCTGGATGCCGCAGAAAGAATGGAAAGGAAGATTTTTGGGAGAGTAGAGCCTAGTTGTCCAGCCAATCTGTACTCATGTTCATAATTGCCCCTCGGTGCCCAACACCTTCTATTGGATAAAGATGGACTTGTTTTGGCGCAAGCGCTAACAAACGTTCGGACATGGTAATTGGAATGAAGTTGTCGTCCGTCCCATGAAAAATATTGACGGGGCAGTTCACCCTCGCGATACGACTTTCAGTATCCAGTCTATATTTCAATAAAAAATCAGGAAGCCACCAGAAGGTTTGATTTTTCATGTCCTCTAAGTTGGTATATGGCGCTACCAAAGTGGCGTCTGCTGGTTTATTTTCTTCGGCGAGGTAGGAAACCATTCCTGTTCCGAGTGAATAGCCCAAAAGGTGAATCTTGTCTTCGGGGTATGATTCCTTTACTCGATCATAAACGGCCTGTGCATCTGCATAAAGTTGTTCGTCAGATTCAACTTCTCCCGTGCTTTTCCCAAAGCCACGATAATCCATGATTACAAGGTCGTAGGGCTTTTTCAGCACATTTCGCATCTGGTATAGACCACGGTTGTTGTCGCCAACATTGCCGTGGAAGTAGACGACTACGCCATTACTACGAGGCGTACGTTTCCAAACGGTACTCAGAGTCGCACCCTCAACTGGAATGGTGATTTCTTCGCCCCAATCGTAGCGGTAATTGGCAGCAATTGCACGAGGATGAAAGATCAGTTTCTCCTGAAAAGCAAAGACCATCCCTGCCACAAAGAGATAGCAGATTGCCAGAAAAATGAGTAGACGTCGGACAAATTTCACCCAAGCAAAACGTATCGTGTAGGCGTTTTTGTTGTTGAACTGAAGAATAGGGTTACGCCACGTCGTGGAAGCTCCTATTTTCGCGATCCGCTTGCGCTAAAACTCGTGTTTTGGCGGAAGAGTGTCCCGTAGCATTGCGGGAGCCCAAAAAAGTAAACGCTATGTCCACTCACAGCTCAATTGCACAACTGATCGCAGACCAACCCACCGGTACAACCGTACACGTAGCGGGCTGGGTAAGAACGTTTAGGAATAATCAATTCATCGCCTTAAGTGATGGATCGTGTCAGAAGACACTTCAAGTCGTTGTTGATCGAGATAACCTTTCTGAAGACGTGCTCAAGCGCATCACAACTGGAGCAGCGGTAACGGCTTCTGGCGAACTTATCGAAAGCCAGGGGCGCGGGCAGACCATCGAACTAAAAGCAACTGAAGTAGAAGTAGTAGGTGATTCCAATCCTGAGAAATATCTGCTTCAGCCGAAGAAGCACTCTATGGAGTTTATGCGGGAGGTGGCTCACCTTCGTCCGCGCACCAATACCTTTGGCGCAGTGCTACGTATCCGTCACGGCGTATCTATGGCTATTCATCAGTTCTTTGATGAGCGAGGTTTCTTCTATTTGCATTCTCCCATCATTACAGCTAGTGATGCAGAAGGCGCGGGTGAAACGTTTCAGGTGACAACGCTTCCGCTCAACGACGTTCCAAAAACCGACGACGGTGAGGTAGACTTCAAAGAAGATTTCTTCGGGAAGGCGACTAACCTTACCGTGAGTGGTCAATTGGAAGGCGAACTTGGAGCATTAGCCCTGAGTAAGATCTACACTTTTGGCCCAACCTTTCGTGCGGAGAACTCAAACACAACGCGTCACCTCGCTGAGTTTTGGATGATCGAACCGGAGATCGCTTTCGCAGACTTGAAAGACGACATGGACCTCGCAGAGGATATGCTCAAGTATGTTGTCAAGTATGTGATGGACCGCTTTCCAGACGAGCTTGAATTCCTCGAGAAACGTCTACTGGACGAAGAGAAGAACAAGCCAGTCAACAAGCGCTCACCGATGCCGCTGCGCGAGAAAATGGCCTTTATTCTTGCGAATGATTTTCAGCGTCTCACCTATACTGAGGCAATTGACATCTTGCGCAATTCGAAGCCGAACAAAAAGAAAAAATTCCAATTTCCGATCGATGCGTGGGGAGCTGATTTACAATCAGAGCATGAGCGCTATCTCGTAGAGAAGCATTTTAAGAAGCCTGTCATTCTTACGGATTACCCAGCGGAGATCAAGGCATTCTATATGCGCATGAACGATGATGGCAAAACCGTTGCTGCAATGGACATCCTTTTCCCAGGCATCGGCGAGATCGTCGGTGGATCGCAGCGGGAAGAGCGTCTCGATATACTATTGGATCGCATGAAGGCCTTTGACATTCATCCTGAAGAGATGGAATGGTTCCTTGATACACGCCGTTATGGTTCGTGTAAGCACGCAGGCTTCGGTCTAGGCTTCGAGCGTTTGGTCCTCTTCGTGACCGGAATGCAAAATATCCGCGACGTAATTCCTTTCCCTAGGTATCCGGGTAGTGCGGAGTTTTAATGGGAGGTTAGATGTGGGACTAGCCAAATAACCGTCAGGTCTAGTCGCAAAAGTGGAATGATTAGGAACTTTAAATTATCGTCCAACTCGGTACTTCGGTAGACCTGACGGTTCGAAGTTCAAAGTACAAAGTGTGCCCGCATTCTACACTGCTACACCAACCTTCTTCTCCTTCACCAACAGCGCTTCGCGCTCTGGCCCCGTAGAAATAAGCGTAAACGGAACGCCGAGAGTATCCTCGATAAATGCAACGAGGGTTTTGGCGGCAGCTGGTAATTGATCGAAAGAAGTCAACTTACTGAGATCTGTTTTCCAACCTTCGAAGTATTGATAGATTGGTTCGATGTCGGTACAATCGATATCAAAAGGAAGGTTCTTCGTCTCCTTGCCATCGATCATATATCCCGTACAAACGCCGATTTGATCGAAAGTGTCGAGTACGTCAATCTTCGTGAGCGTGACTTGGGTGACGCCATTGAGGATAATAGAATAACGAAGTTGCGGGAGGTCAATCCAACCACAGCGACGTGGGCGACCAGTAGTCGCTCCAAATTCACCACCTGCGCGACGAACCTCTTCGCCGATTTCACCTTCCAGTTCGGTAGGGAATGGTCCGCCACCAACACGGGTGCAATATGCTTTTGAGATGCCGATAACTTCACCAATTGAAGTTGGAGGGATGCCAAGTCCAGTACAAACACCAGAAGTTGTGGTGTTGCTACTCGTTACAAATGGATAGGTACCGAAGTCAATGTCTAGCATAGAGCCTTGGGCTCCCTCAGCGAGGACTTTTTTCCCTGCGGCAATTTGCTCAGAGAGGTAGTAGGCACAATCGACACGCTGCAAGTTTGCTAGCTTATCGATTGCTTCAAACCAAGCGCGCTCTTCTCCTTCGAGGTCGAAGTCAACGTGTGGGTAAAGGCGAGCAAGCTCGAGGTGCTTCAGCTTGAGCGCACGATACTTCAAACGGAAATCATCTGCTTCGATATCACCGATACGCAGGCCGTTGCGGCCAGCTTTATCCATGTAAGTCGGTCCGATGCCGCGAAGAGTTGACCCGATCTTTTGCTTGCCTTTCGAGGCTTCGCTTGCTGCATCGAGCATACGGTGACTTGGCAAAATGAGGTGTGCCTTACGTGCAAGAAGCAATCGTTCTTGGTAGTCTACACCGGCCTCTTCCAACTGGGCGAGTTCGCCTACCAGTATCGTAGGGTCGACGACCACACCGTTGCCGATGAGGTTGATGATGCCCTTGCGGAAGATGCCGCTAGGTACAGTGTGTAAGACATGCTTTTTACCGTTGAGGACAAGTGTATGTCCAGCATTAGGTCCGCCCTGAAAGCGTGCAATGATGTCGTAGTTGGGGCTGAGGTAGTCGACAATTTTGCCTTTTCCTTCATCACCCCATTGTAGTCCGAGGAGGACGTCAATAGCCATGGTGTGTCGCTTAAAGCACGAAAGTACAACACTGGTTGTTCTTGGTCTTAAATGTTCTAGACAGGAGGGGGAGAATTTTGAACCCA
>CALDUE010000095.1 GCA_937923485.1 uncultured Saprospiraceae bacterium | reverse complement strand
TCAATCTTTGATGACACGGTGAGACGGGCTTTGCTGCCGTTTACAACGCTCCGTTCAATACCTTTTATTTGGTTGAGCATGGCTGCTTTGATTGGTCGTTGACAATTAAGGTGGACAATGACCTCTCCTGCCAATCGGCTGTGTAGTCGTTCAATAGGATCATCTGCGACCAGTTTACCTTTATTGATAATAAGTACACGCTGACAAAGGGCTTGGACCTCTTGCATGATGTGCGTACTAAGAAGCACGACTTTAGTCTCCCCCATTCGACGAATCACTTCGCGTATCTCGCTAAGTTGATTGGGGTCAAGACCACTTGTAGGCTCATCAAGAATAAGAATCGGAGGATCGTGAATAAGCGCTTGTGCCAAGCCTACGCGTTGACGATAACCCTTAGACAAGGCACCGATTTGTTTTCCTATTTCTGGGGCGAGACCTACTAGGTCTACTACCCTTTCGATAGCTTGCTTTGACTGCTTGATGTTGTGAATACCGGCTATAAATCCAAGGTATTCTCGGATATACATCTGAGTGTAGAGTGGGTTGTGCTCTGGAAGGTATCCGATGGTTGAGCGTTGCTCTGGATTTGTAGGCCACGCAGGTTTACCATCAATATGAATGCTACCCGACGTCGGCTCTAAAAAGCCCGTGATCATTCGCATGGTCGTTGACTTTCCCGCACCGTTGGGACCTAGAAAACCAGTAATACCGACACCAGCGGTGAAGCTGACCTCATCCACAGCGCGCTGTGAGCCAAACGATTTAGAAAGCTTTTTGAGAATGATCTCCATGCGGGGGCAAACTTATAGTTATTGCGCGTTTTTGATGCACAGCGTTAGCAGTTAGATGAATTCTTGGTCGTGAACCCGTCTAATTTCACCTCACCCTTGGCGTAACGTCCTTATGGCTTACCAATGTATCCTGCCTTAAACCAAAGAGAGGTTTTAAAGTGTTATTCTTGTATCATGAAAAAAACAAGCTTTACTATCGCTCTTCTTGCAGGCTTTGTATTTGCTCAAGCGTGCACGAATGTTGAAACTAACTCAGAGGCTTCTGCTAAGACCACAGCGGTCTCAGATGTTGCCACGAATCCTAAGTCAGCGCCAATGAAAACGGCCATGGCAGATATTGGATCTTCTCCTGAGTCCATGACTGCAAGAGCGGACATGATGGAGACCGCCGCAACTAGCCCTGCCACGCCCGCAAAAGAAATGATAGACAAGGCCGCAGATGCTAACAACACAGCTTCTGCTAAAGAAGTCATGGCAAAAGTTTCAAATCCTACACCAGCCAAAAAGGCAAAGGAAAAAGTTGAAACCGTGACAAAGAAAGTGGCATCAACTGCTAAAAAGGAGACGACATCAGCTGTAACCAAAACGTCCGCATCAGTATCAAACTCGGCCAAGACTGTAGTGACAAAGGTTCAGAATACAACTACGACCGTTCCTGCAAAAAAAGAAATGAGCGACGCTGCTGAAGCAGCTACACCTCCTGCAAAAAAGGAGATGAAAGATGTTGCTGAGGCTCCTTCTCATGCTGCCTTCTCTGGACTACTCAAGCAGCATGTTGTTGGAGCAAAAGTAGACTATGCAGCCTTTAAGAAAGATCAGGCAATATTGAAGAAGTACCTCGCTATGCTTGCAGAAAATGCTCCTCAGGACTCTTGGAAGCGAAACGAAAAGCTTGCTTACTGGATCAATGCATACAACGCTACCACGATTAACCTACTCCTGGACAACTACCCCGTGTCTACCATTAAGGACATCAACAATGGCAAGCCTTGGGACATGAAAGTTGTGACTCTTGGAGACAAGATTTACACACTCAATGAAATCGAGAATGGAATCATTCGTCCAACCTTTGGTGAGCCGCGTATTCACTTCGCTGTAAACTGTGCAGCTAAGTCATGTCCTCCGATTCGTAACGAAGCTTTCGTTGCCAGTAGACTCGATGCACAACTTGAAGAGCAAACGAAAGACTTCCTCAACGACAAGACTTACAATTACCTCGAAGGCTCAACTTTCCATGCAAGCTCAATTTTTGACTGGTATGGAAAAGACTTTGGCGACGTAAAAGCTTTCATCGGGAAGTACACTTCGATCCCAGGCAACGCAACAATTGTGTTTGATGACTACGACTGGTCACTCAACAAGCAGTAAACTATGGATGCGGATGTAATCGTCATTGGTGCAGGTGCCACTGGTCTTGTTGCCACACTGACGGTGTTAGAGGAGGGGAAAAAAGTCCTTCTCCTAGAGCGTGATGATCGAGTTGGAGGCCGTTTAGCTACCGAAAGTGTTGACGGCTTCCAGTTTGACCATGGTTTTCAGGTGCTATTGAATGCCTATCCAGCAATCAAACGGTGGATTAACGAGCCAGCTCTTGAAACAAAGGCTTTTGCTCCAGGCGCTCACATCCTTCTTCCAGATGGTAAACGGACCACCATTGGTGATCCACTTCGTCAACCGGATATGCTGATTAACACACTCCGCAGTCCTGTCGGCAGTTTTGGCGATAAGCTAAAACTGCTCAAACTTGTAAGAAAGGTTAAGACAACTTCTTGCGAGAAGCTTTTCCAAGAGCCTGAAATGAGCACTGATGACTTCCTCATCCGATGGGGATTCTCAGAGAATATGGTGAGCTTATTTTTCAGACCATTTTATGGTGGAATTTTTCTTGAGCGAGATCTGATGACATCTAGCAGGATGTTCCTCTTTACCTTCAAGATGTTTGCTGAAGGTCAGGCCGTTTTGCCGCAAGGTGGGTTACAAGCCGTGGCAGAGCAACTCGCCAGTCGACTTCCTTCTGAAGTATTGATGCTATCCACCTCCGTTAAAGAGGTCCTCAAACAGGAAGAATTTGTTGAGGTTGTCACTAGCACAGGTACGCTCAAGGCCAAACAAGTGATTATGGCTACGGCTCCACCTTCGAATATGGAGCATCCAAAATCCAGTTGGTTAAGCACAGTCAACGTTTATTTTTCTGCGACTGAAACTTCTTTGCCTAAAAACGTGATTACGTTGCTGCCAGGTGGTTGCCCAGTAAATAACGTAGCGATACTTGATGGAGCACAGCCTAGTTACGCCCCAACTGGTCAACACTTGATAAGTGTCACTCTATTCACCAAAGCTGGCGAAACGCTAGCGTATTACGCTAAGCAAGCCAAAACCTATCTGGCCCCTTGGTTGGCCGATGAGCTTCCAAATTGGACACCTTTGCGTCACTATGATATTCCCTTCGCCTTGCCTTCAAGTAGACACGTCTCTTGGAAAGGTGACGTCACGCGCTGGGGAGATGAGCAGGTCATCGAAACTGGGGATTGGCGACTTCATCCAAGTTTACAGGGAGCCATGATGGCTGGCCACTTAGCGGGCAAACACGCTGCTCGTCAATGTAAAGCATAAAAAAACAGGCACTCGACATTCCGTCAAGAGCCTGCTTTTAGTTCCGAGCCAATATTCGAAGTAAAGGCTAGTAGTTGTAGCCTGTTATTTCTTCGGAATGCGAAGCATTTGTCCAGGGTAGATTTTATCTACATCCTTGAGCATTGGCTTGTTTGCCTCGAAGATTTCAGGGTAAGCCATTGCGTTTCCGTAGAATTTCTTGGCAATTTTAGAAAGGCTGTCGCCGCTTTTAACTTCATAGAAATCAGCTTCTGGCTCTGGATTTACAACCGTTACACGATCATCGACAGTAGCGATTCCTGTAACATTGCCTAGTGCGAGAATGAGCTTCTCTTTGTGCTGCTGCTCCATAACTTGACCATAAATCGTTACAGCATCTTTGTCGACGTTGAGATCAAGGTTTTCGATTGGAATTCCAGTGCTGTCAACAACACTACGTAGTAGAACACCGCGCTGGCGTTCTAACATTTCAGCTTGACGTGCGTCCTTAGCAGCAGATTCGGCAGCAGCGGCCTTTACAGCTGCTTCGTCGTTATCGCGGCCAAAGATTTTGGCGCCAGCGTTCTTTAGAAAGGAGAATACTCCCATGGGGTAGAATTTTAAGTGTGGGGTGAAGGTAATTTTAAGCTTGATAGCTAGGCTAGATTTAGTCCTAACGTCATCATTTAGTAGACGGAATCAAGCCTTGAGAAGACAAAAACCCTCATGCTTTCGCCAAAACCTGCCAAAAAGTTCTTTACAACCTACCGAATAAGGGGCAAAATATCCCAGAATACGTATAGTCAGGTGGTTATGCAATCAAAAGTCTTCGCCTATTTGATCATATCGCGTAAAACCTGCGCATTGTTCATGTACATTCTCGTATCTTCGCGCCGCTTTTACCGTAAGATTTTATAATCTGCGAATCAAAGTCGCACTCTCTACTGAAAACCGCATACTATGCAAGGGAAAGGGATAGTGAGGTTCTTCCTCATCCTGCTAACCGTTATCTGTGTCTATCAACTTCTGTTTTTCATCCCTGCAAATCGGGTAGAATCAGATGCTGAAAGCTTCGCCGATACGCAAGTCATGAGCCTTGAAGGCACTGACAAGACAACAAGTTACAACGCTGCACGACGTGCTTATCTCGACTCTATGTCGAATGAGAACGTTTGGAGTCTAGCGGGAATTCGTGACTTCACTTATGCTGATGTAAAGCAACAGCAGATAAACCTCGGACTTGACCTTAAGGGCGGAATGAGTGTGATCATGCAAGTGGATCTACGTACATTTCTCGAAAAGCTCAGTGGTAACAGTACTGATCCTACGTTCGTCGGCGCACTCGATGCCGCTGACAAACAACAGGCAAGTTCTCAGTCTGACTACGTAACACTCTTCGTCGACAATTTCATTGCTCAGGCAAATGGAAAGTCGTTGGCTAGCATTTTCTCACGAAGTGAAACACTCCGCGATGAGATTAGCTTTCAGACCTCAGACGGTGAAGTTGCACGTACGTTGAGCGAGCTCTCGAAAGAAACTGTAAAGCTTACCTACTCGCTACTTAAAGAGCGTATAGACCGTTTGGGTGTACTTCAACCAAACGTATCACTTGACGAAGCACGCGACCTTATCGTGGTAGAGCTTCCAGGTATTGATAACCCTGCACGTGTTCGTAAGATTCTCCAATCTGCGGCTGCCCTCGATTTTTACGATGTCTATCGCAACACAGATGCTGGTATTTTCCAAGCGCTTGTAAATGCCAATGAAGCATTAACTGCTGAAAATGGAGGTGGAGAGAACTCAGAACCTGAGATTGCCTCAATTACACCTCAGTACGCCACAGATAATCTTGGTAACATAGACACAACAAGCATCATCGGTTACGATACGCTGTACACGGATGAAGCAGCCAATGTTGGTGCCTTGTTTAGCTTGTTCCAGCCACTCAACCCTCAACAGGGAGCGACTGCTGTTATTGGTTACACGACTCGTATCAATAAGGATAAGTTGGCTGACATCTTCGATTCTGAGACCTTTAAGAAAAGTGTTCCTCAGGATGCGAAATTTGTCATCTCTCAAAAGCCAATTCGTGATCGCGAAACTCGTGAATTCACATCTGACTACACTGTTTATGCGCTTCGTACGCAACCTGGCGGTGAACCTGCATTAAGTGGATCACACATCATTGATGCTGGTCAAAGTGTAGACGTCCAGGGATCTGGTGAAGTTGAAGTCAACATCACCATGGACCAAACCGGTGCACGCGAGTGGGCTGAGATTACGACAACTCGCGTTGGTCGTGAATTCGCCATTGTACTTGACAATGAAGTCGTAAGTGCTCCAGTCATCAATCAACCTATTACAGGTGGTCGATCACGAATTACTGGTGGCTTCAGCATTCAGGAAGCACAAGATCTTGCTACGAAGATTGAGGTAGGTCGACTACCCGCAGAGACGCGAATCATTCAAGAAAGTGTTGTTGGTCCATCTCTTGGACAGGACAACATTAACAGCTCTGTTCGTGCATTGATCATTGGTTTTGCGCTTGTACTCCTCTTCATGGTGGTGTACTACAGTGGTGCTGGCTTCGTATCAATTCTCGCACTTCTCGCCAATATCTTCTTCATCTTCGGTGCACTATCGAGCTTCGGTACGGTCTTGACCTTGCCTGGTATCGCTGGTATTGTATTGACGATAGGTATGGCGGTCGATGCCAACGTTATCATCTATGAGCGTATTCGAGAAGAATTGCGGACGGGTAAATCAAACTTGGTCGCGATCAAGGATGGCTTCTCTGCCTCCTACTCGGCGATTATTGATGCCAACGTAACCACGCTGCTTACAGCTTTTGTCCTCAACTACTGGGGTCTCGGTCCTATCAAAGGATTCGCGGTTGTCTTGATGATCGGTATCTTTACTTCACTCTTTACTGCCGTATTGATCACTCGTCTACTTATTGACTGGAGAACAAGCGGAGGAAAGGAACTTGGTTTCTCAACTGGGTTCTCTGAGAATGTGCTTTCTAAGATCAACATCGACTGGATGGGTAAGCGCAAGATTGGATACGCTATCTCTTCTGTCCTGATCATCGCTTCACTTGCTAGCATCTTTACCCGAGGCTTTGACCTTGGTGTAGATTTCAGAGGAGGATACAGCTACAACGTCGAGTTCATCGACCAAACAGTTGATCAGCAACAACTTCGCGATGCGCTTTCTACAGCCTTCGAAAGTTCAAGTACAGTAGTAAAGGCTGTCGACGGTTCACAGACCTTCAACATCACTACAAGCTACCAGGTAGATAATCCAGCACAGGATGCGCAAGACATTGTGACTGCTGCACTTTTTAAAGGAGTATCGGCGGTTCAACCTGGAATCGACATGGAAGCGTTCAACACGCCAGACCAACTGAATGCTACGCGTATCATCAGTTCTTCAAAGGTCGGTCCGACGATTGCAGATGACATCCGCTCGTCTTCTTTCAAGGCAGGTATTGCAGCACTACTCTTAATCTTCTTCTACCTCTTCATTCGTTTCTCTCGATGGGAATTCTCAATAGGAGCGGTTGCTGCGTTGTTCCACGATGTTATCATCACATTAGGTGTATTCAGTCTTCTACATGGTATCCTTCCATTCAGCATGGAAATCGATCAAGCCTTCGTTGCCGCAATTCTTACGGTGATTGGTTACTCGGTTAACGATACGGTAATTGTATTTGACCGTATTCGTGAGTTCATTGGAACCTACACGGGACGTTCGAAGGAAGAGATCTTCAACCTTGCGATCAACAGCACGCTAAGTCGTACGCTTATCACCTCACTTACTACTCTCTTGGTTGTGGGTAT
The DNA here is from genome assembly GCA_937923485.1 of uncultured Saprospiraceae bacterium. Lineage (GTDB taxonomy): Bacteria > Bacteroidota > Bacteroidia > Chitinophagales > Saprospiraceae > CALDTK01. The sequence goes on along the minus strand of CALDUE010000095.1, from coordinate 58,589 downwards.
GCTATTCGCCTTCGGTGGTGGAAGTATTCGAGGATTTGCATTCGCGCTCTTGGTAGGTATTATGGTAGGTACATACTCATCAATCTTCGTGGCATCTGCTACAGTGAATGACTTGGTGAAAGACATTAAGCCGAAGCCTAAGACAATTACAAGCACCTCTTCTGCTTCTTCAGGAAGCTTTACGAGAGCTGCTGAAGCAAAAGCTTCTACAGACGCGTAAGGTCCATTAATTAGCTTCCGCTAAAACCGTCGTTCCAGCAATGGGGCGACGGTTTTTTTTTGGATATCGCATGCCCCGCGCGGAGGGCGTGGATCCTCGTGCTTCGCTCGGTATCGGATATCGGAATGTGAGTAGCACGGGTAAACCCAGTGCTACAGATTAGACGCCGCTCTGTGGCTTCGTCGTGCTAGGAACAACGCCATCACTATTGTAGCCGCAGAGCGGCGTCCAGCGTTAGCCTAAGGTTTACCCGTGGCTAGCAACAAAATGAGCCAAAGGCGAGCTAAGTTCAAAATTAGTAAATGAGCCAAGGCGAGCTAAACATCTCGAAATTGAAAATTCGAAAAGCGCAGCTTTGAGACCAACTCAAAATTCAAAATTAGGCTCTTAGCGCCCTGCGCCTACTTCCCCTGCCCTTGAAACAGCACCACAACCGTATAAAAAATGATCTTGACATCTAAGGCCAAGCTCATGTTTTCGATGTAAAGAATGTCAAACCGTAGGCGAGCGATCATTTGCTCTAGGTTACTTGCGTAGCCGTATTTAACCTGCCCCCAGCTGGTTATGCCTGGACGAACCTTAAGCAAATGGCGATAGTGTGGGGCCTCGGTCATAATAAGATCGATGAAGTGCTGGCGCTCTGGTCGAGGACCTACGAGACTCATTTCGCCTTTAAACACATTCCAAAACTGAGGTAATTCGTCCAAGCGCCATTTACGCATAACTCTACCCCAAGGCGTGATACGAGGATCATGGTCGTTGCTAAGCTGCGGACCAGCATCCTCTGCATTCGTGAACATCGATCTAAACTTGATGATGTGAAAGCTTTTGCCAAAACGACCGACACGTTCCTGCTTGTAGAATATGGGACCATCCGAACTCATTCGAGTGCGTATAGCGATGTAAGCATAAATTGGTAAGAGGAACAAAATTGCTATTCCACTAACTAATATGTCCAGAAAACGCTTTATGACAGCCTCCGTACTCGAGATAAGGTGCTGACGAATTTCGATGACAACTGCGCCATATACGTTATTCATCCGCACATTCCCGAGTAGGATGTCGTACATATCTGGAATGATACGTACGAGCAACTTGTCGCCAAATTCAAAAAGGATGTCCACGATGCCGCGTAAACGTTCCTGTTCTTTGGCTTCTGTTGCGATGATGACATCTTCAATGCCATAATCAACGATCACTTCTCTCAGCTGCGAGACCTTACCGAGCAGAGGCAGATTGCCCATAAGCGGCTCATTATCGCCGTTCGTACTGACATACCCGCGAAGCATGTAGCCTAAGCTTTTGGAGCGATTGGTGATGTCTGCAAACAGCTCAAGTGCACGCTGATTACCACCTATGATCAGGGTATTGTACCCCACTTTGCCAGCCTTCAGCTTGCGCGAGGCTTTGGTCAATAGGATCATGCGAAAAAGGACGGTAATACTAAAATGCAGGCCGAAGAGCACCAAGAAAGATCGATAGTAGGTAGTGTAGACACTGACGACATCGTCTAAAATCAAAGTGAAAAACAAGACGGTGACTCCTAAAAGCGATATGAAGAAGGTACGAATGAATGTTGCCAACCTCGATAAGCGATAGATGTCTCGGTACCTATCAAACAGCAGATAAAACATTATCCACGCGAGAGGAATGAGTAAAACCCCCGCCCAAAAATTTGGGTCCGCAAAAATGAGGTCTGTCGTGACAGGCTCAATTTCGAGAGACTTGCGATACGTATAGAAAACCGCCCACGCGATACTAGCTGCCAGGAAGTCACCAACCTGATAGACACGCGTATCTCTTATGCGGCGGTCTTTAAGCATCTAGAGAGGGTTCTGATGAACCACTTTAATGTTATCTACAGAAATGTTGGCTGTTTCAGTCGAATCTAAAACAGCTAGAAATGCGAGCCGGAAAGGCGCACTAGCAAACTCCTGCTGTGAATTCGCAACAACTTCAAAATAGATTTTAATAAATTGTTCTGTTGAACTAATGCCTTGAACAAATCGTGGAAGTCGCTCTTGATCGGGACCAGGGGTTTCAGGAATAAGTGCCAATGCAAGAGGTACAGTGCCTTTATAATCCACTTCTACCCAAATGCGATTCCATGCCTGTCCTGTAGAGTTTATGACGGGAGAAGCCACCTCCAAGATGTTTGCATCTCTCGTGAGTGTTGCCACCCCTGCTCCTGAGCCAAGGCTAGGACTATCCGTAGACCTTTCAATTTGCGTTTCTGAGAAATCATCAAGGTCAAGGATCAAGGATGCATTATTTGTTTCGAAGTCCTCGACATAACCAAAGGAAGAGGTAGATACGTACGAGATCGTCGGTCTGATCGTATCAATCGTGCCAGGAACCAAGTCGAGTGTTTCTTCAAAGACTTCGTAGAAAGGATATACGGTTCGATTTGCTGAGAGACCAGCAATACGAACGACTGGTTCCAAGCGTATACGATGCTCACCAGAGGCGAGAATTGGGATGCGGGCAGGCAATGGATAGAAGCCTAAACTTTCTGCTCCAATGACCACTCTAACATCCGTGATATTCGTAGAGACATCTCCAGACATCCCATTTCCTTCTACATCAAAGGTTGGAACGAAAAGGTAGGTAACCTCTAATTCTCTTGTTTCACAGCTAGAAAATAGCAGCACAGTGAAAATCAAAGTGACGATCAAAAAAGAACTAAGAAGGCGTGTCATCAATTTAGGATTCATAGTTATGTTAAGCTTGTTGCGCCTTGTACTTATTGCGTCTAACCTCAATGTCTTCCAATATTTGATAGGCTACGTCAAGCGCACGACGCCCCGCGGCAATATCGACAGCAATTGGACTGCCATGCAGCGCACTATTTGCAAAAGAACGAAGCTCCTCTTGGATGGCGTTTATAGGCTCAATTTCAGGATAAGTGGCCACTACTTCTCGTAGACCTGCACTCGTTGGTAGCTGTAGAAGTCCAGGATTTTCAGGATCATGGTCATGAAGACGAACAACCTCTGCTTTCTTGTCGAGCATGTCCAAGCTGATATAAGCATCTCGTTGGAAGAGGCGTATTTTTCGCATGGTTTTGAGTGAGATTCTACTTGCTGTCAAGTTGGCCGTCACACCGTTTTCAAAATCAAGACGGGCATTGGCAATGTCTACGCTCTCTCCTGCGACTCCAACCCCACTAGCACTCACTTTTTCGAGTTTATTGGGTATCAGCGTAAGCACGATGTCTAAATCGTGAATCATTAAATCAAGCACCACCGAAATATCCGTACTTCTCGGATTGAACAACGCAAGACGATGAGCCTCAACGAAGACTGGATCAAGGCTTTCATTTTTGACTGCTTGATAGGCTGGGTTGAAACGTTCCACATGGCCCACTTGAACGACCAAACCAGTTTTGGCAGCAAGTTTGGCGAGTTCGTCTGCTTCTGCAAGTGTGGTCGTTACTGGCTTTTCAACGAAAACGTGGCAGTTGTTTTCTAGCGCAGCTTTCGCCAAAACAAAATGCGTTGGAGTTGGCGTCACGATATCAACCGCATCGGCGAGGTGCAATAACTCTTCGTAAGTCTTACAGGCGTGGTAACCGTGCTTTTCGGCGGTTTTGGCGCAAGCCGAAGAATCAATATCAAAAACCCCAACGACCTCTACTACCTCGTCCGGTAGAAGATCGAGACACTTTGCGTGAATCCTACCGAGATGTCCCGTTCCGACGAGACCAATTTTTAATGGAGGCATAGTGACCTGCGTTACCAGTGTTGTTGGGCGCACAAAGTACAGTTATTGGCGCCTTCACCAAGTAAAGAATCGCTAACGATACCACATCAATACTCCACCGAGTAAAGTGATTAAAACGATGAGCCCTGAGGCGATAGACATGGTTTTGCGAATCCCCCCTGTAAACTGCCTAATCGGCTCTTCTTGAGCAGGATAACGCTCTACAAGCTCTTCGATGCGCTCTTGGGTCAGCATATCCGCACCCTCAAACTCAACACCACCGCGTTGCAGCTTTTTGTAGGCTTTGAGCACTTGTGCGCGAAAATATACATTGACGAATAGCATGCCCAAGAAGGCTACTCCGATCAAAATAATGAGCGTTGTTTCCACGGCAACAAGGTACTAGAAAGCACAGGATTTCCCGAAAATCTACATAAGCTGATAGGAAATTCCCCATCTACCCTATTTATGGCATAATTGGCGTTATGTCAGTGTTTTAACTAAACACATGTCACATTTTCATATGCGTACCGTTCACGATAGTGACATCCCTCTTGTAATAATACAGGATTGAAGTCAATAATACTGCTAACAACAGATTATGATCCAAAATTACCTACGCCTGGCCATTATGGCCATTGCGGCTTTAGTCATTGCATTTCCTTCAATAGGGCATGCATGTTCAATGACTTCTAACCCAGAAGTTACTATTGCCCTTGGCAACCCCGCCCCCCACACCATTGTCGATGACGAAATTCTTGAAGGAACTCCGACATGTCCAGACTTAACAGTCACCGTCTTTAATACAGATGGTACGATGCGTTTGAACCCAGTGGTAGATTGCTATGATGTAGGCGATCGCCTACTCGTAATGGTCAGCTCTTCGACAGGAAATAGCGTCTGGTCATACGTGACTATCGTCGATAATCTTCGCCCTGTAGTGAATGTGATGAATATCACTGTTACCTGCGTTGATGACATCGAAGAGCTTGGAAATGCAGCGATCACAGCTGCTGATAACTGTACCGCTCCCGAAGATTTGGAATTCCGAATCACTAGCATTCCTTCTTCAGTAGGCTGTGCTAATGGAATCGCTCAAACGTTCATCCGATCAATATTCGTTATTGACGAGAGCGGTAACCGTTCAGCAACTGTCCCACAAACGATTACTGTTGAACGCGTAGACATCGATGATGTGGTGTTCCCACCAAATAGGACTTTTCTTACCTCTGACACCAACCTTTGCCCAGCAGATTTTGGTACCCCTGCGATTGAATTTCCTACCGTAAATGGAAATTCAATTTCATCCATCTGTAAGCTGTTGACCACTGTTACTGATGAGCCGTTGAGTACATGTGGATCAAGTCGCAAGTTTTTGCGCAACTATCGCGTACTCGACTGCTGCACAAATGAAACTCGCACTGGATTTCAGGTTATTGAGATCATGGATGATGAAGCGCCACAGATTCTCACAGGAACCGGCCAAGCGCTCCAAGACACCATTAATGCAGTTAACCAATCAGGAGATCAAAATTGTACTGGAACAGTTTTCTTCCAGCCTATAGTTGCCCAAGATGCTTGTGGAAGCGATCCACTCACCTATCGGATTCGCACACCTTTTGGGATGATTAATACAAACGGAGGATTCTTGTTCGCTTCCTTTCCCCTTGATGGAACAACTTTCGACGCGATTTATGAAGTAAGCGACGCTTGCGGAAATACTGCAAGAGATACTGTTGTTGTACGTCGAGATGACAACCTCGCACCTGTAGCTATTTGTGATGAAATCACAACGGTTTCATTGGCTACCGCTTCTACTTCCGTACCTGCAATAACTTTTGATGATGGCAGTTTTGACAACTGCTTTATCGAGAGTTTTACCGTAAGGAGAATGGGCGATATCGATTTCGAAGATTTTGTCACATTCACTTGTGATGACGTCGGGGATACTGTATTAGTTGAATTTCGAGTAATCGACTTTGATGGCAATTTTAATATCTGCATGGTTAGTGTTATCGTTGAGGACAAGAGTTCAGCTTCAATAAATCCACTACCCAACCTAACGTTTAGCTGTCTTCGTAATCCTGTCGATACATTCTTCAGTGGAGTACCAACGGTAAATGAAGTCTGTCCTGGTAGTTTTGCTTTGGATACGATATTCAATGATGACTCGATGTTGCAATGCCAAACAGGTATCCAGAAACGAACGTTCGTCTTTACCAATGCTGCCGGTCAAATGATCATGACTACGCAGATGATCAATTATGTAGATTCAGGTTCTTTTACCGTTCCTACGTCTCTACCGGACACGACTATTGATTGTACAGTTGATCCTTTAGCAATACCTGTACGGCAATTTAGTACGGACTGCGATATGTTTGCTGTAAACACTTCTTTTAGCACACCAGAAGAAGTTGTAAATTGTAGTACTTCAATTTTTCGTGTTACCTATAGCTATATATCACTTTGTGGAAATAGGCCAGGATTTACCTTAACACAAAATATTACAAGCATTGACAACTCAGGACCTGTTTTTGATCAAGCACCTGGGGAGCTAGATGCCACTTTCGCATGCGCTCTTCCCGCAGTGAGACCTGTACCAACTGCAACAGATAATTGTAATGGAGCCATTGTGACTTTAGTAGACTCTACGTCTATTTCAAATGGGGTACCTGGTTGCCCTGATATCACTTTTACATTCACCTATACTGCGCAAGACTTGTGTGGAAATGTAAATCCAGATCCATTCATTCAGGTGATCCGTTTGCGCGATACGATCGCCCCGACTTTCGCTGCTATAGATACTTTTGTCCTTGCTTGTAAAGCAGAAATTAGAGACACCTTACCTGCTTTTAATGCGGTTGCAAACGGCGTATCGGACAATTGCATGGGAATGGTCGATATCCGAATTTTTGCGAGTGTGTTTGATACTACAGATGCTTGCGTTGGGTCGATTCTGAGAACGTATATCGCTACTGATGTTTGTGGCAACACGAGCACCGCTAATCAAATAATTTCATACGACCAGATGAATCGTCCACTGGTCTTGAATACGCTTCCTGCTGTAACAAATCTTGAGTGTTACGACGAAGTTGTTAATGCTCCTTTGCCTAGTACGCAATCCTTGGGTGGTAGCTTTTGTGGAGGTGGTTTAGTGATCACAGCTACTTCCACCGAGGCTGACCCGATGACATGTCCAGCAACTGTACTTCGTACCTACACAGTCGAAGACGATTGCGGAAATATGGGCATGATTACACAATCCTTTACATTTAATGATGTTACTGATCCTGTAATCTTAGGTGTAGTTGACCTTAATTTTCAATGCCAAAGTGATGTGCCATCTAGTGTTTTGACCATTGGCGATTTATCTGTCAGTGAAAATTGTTACGTTGACACCTTAATCGCAAATGACGTGCTTAGTCCAATGAGTACTGCTTGTTCTGGTACGATCGTACGTACGTATACTGCAGTAGATCTTTGCGGTAATACTGGTACCGCTCAGCAAAGCATAAGTTGGAATGGTGTAGGCAACTTAAGCCTTACTACTCCGCCAACAGATCCTACTGTATTTACTTGTTACCAAGATATTTTGGACGTACCACAACTTACAGACCCAACCATCTTCGGAACGGGATTCTGTGGTACCGCACTGCAAATTGATAGTGTAAACCATACTGCTGATCCAGGCTGTTCTGGACAAGTATTGCGTGGCTACTTCCTACAGGATGGTTGCGGAAATCGAGGTAGCGTATTCCAAGTCTTTAACTTGAACGACACCGTTGCTCCTGTATTCACAAGCATCGCGGACATCATGGTCGTATGTGCAGCAGATGTACCAGGTTCTTCAGAAACAATTCTTGATATCGAGGCGATGGATAATTGTATGGGCAGAAATGCTACCGTACAGTTTTTCTCTGACAATGTGATTTCAGCTGGACCTTGCACCGGTTCTTTAATCAGAAATTATTTTGCAACCGATGGTTGTGGCAATGTGACGAACGCGAGTCAGACTATCTCTTATGATCAAACGGGTCTGACCCTAACGTTCGATCCAATTGCGCCTGTAAATAATCTAGAGTGCTACAGTGAAGTGCTAACCGCTCCCAATCCTACAATAACCCTAGCTGCTGGTAGTGGCTGTGGTGGTGATTTGATGATTACCAATGTTGACGTCGAAGACCCACCAGCGGTATGTCCCGCGACAGTTCTTCGGACCTTTACCGTAGAAGATGCGTGTGGAAATACTGGAACGGTATCACAGTCCTTCACCTATAATGATCTAACTAATCCTGTAATTAGTGGGATTGATGATATCATGGTTCAGTGTCAAAGCGATGTGCCTTCTGCTGCAATGACGCTGGCAGATATTACTGCTTCTGACAATTGTGTCGTGGCCTCACTTGTAGCCAATGACGTCCCAAGCTCTGGAAATACCAATTGTTCAGGTAGAATCATACGATTCTATACAGCTACAGATGATTGTGGAAATACCGCGAGGGTTACCCAAGCAATCACTTGGAATGGTGTAGGCAATTTAACCCTTACTACTCCGCCAACAGATCCTACTGTATTTACTTGTTACCAAGATATTTTGGACGTACCACAACTTACAGATCCAACCTTCTTCGGAACGGGATTCTGTGGTACCGCACTGCAAATTGATAGTGTAAACCACAGTGCTGATCCAGGATGTTCGGGACAAGTATTGCGTGGCTACTTCCTACAGGATGGTTGCGGTAATCAAGGAAGCGTATTTCAAGTATTTAACTTGAACGACACCATCGCTCCTGTATTCACAAGCATCGCAGACATCATGGTCGTATGTGCGTCAGATGTACCAGGACCAGCCGAAACGATTCTCGACATCGAGGCGATGGATAATTGTGTGGGCAGAAATGCTACCGTACAGTTTTTCTCTGACAATGTGATTTCAGCTGGACCTTGCACCGGCTCTTTAATCAGAAATTATTTTGCAACCGATGGTTGTGGCAATGTGACGAACGCGAGTCAGACTATCTCTTATGATCAAACGGGTCTGACCCTAACGTTCGATCCAATTGCGCCTGTCAATAATCTAGAGTGCTACAGTGATGTACTAGCAGCTCCAAACCCTACGATTACTCTAGCTGCTGGTAGTGGCTGCGGAGGTAATTTAATGATTACCAATGTCGACGTTGAAGCACCTTCAGGAATATGTCCTGATACGGTTTTAAGAACCTATACAGTAGTTGACGACTGTGGGAATTCTGGAACAGCGACACAATCGTTCATTTACAATGACGTCACTGATCCAATCATTTCAGGTGTTGTAGCTATCATGGTACAATGTCAGAGCGATGTGCCTACAAGCGCTATGACTTTAGCTAACATTACAGTCTCTGACAACTGTGGTGTCGACACGCTTATCGTAAGCGAAGTCGCAAATCCAACAAATACCAACTGTTCAGGATCTATCATTCGAAGCTATGCAGCAACAGATGGTTGTGGCAATACAGTGATTGCTGATCAGTCCATTTCTTGGGATGGTGTAGGCGCATTAACGCTCACTACCCCACCCGCAAATACGACGGTATTTACATGCTACCAAGACATCTTGGATTCACCACAAATTACTGATCCAGGATTCTTTGGAACTGGTTTCTGTGGAACAGCACTTCAAATCGACAGCGTAAACCACAGTGCTGATCCAGGATGTTCGGGACAAGTATTGCGTGGCTACTTCCTGCAGGATGGTTGCGGTAATCAAGGAAGCGTATTCCAGATGTTCATGCTGAACGATACAACTGGACCTGTATTCAGCGGTGTGATGGACACCATGATTCAATGTGAAACGGATCTGCCTTCTGAGCAAATGACAGCAGCAAGCATTAGTGCTTTTGATAGTTGTGCTATGATGCCAATCAGCTTTACGGTATCAACTACGGCCGACCCGAATAATTCAGTTTGTGGTGGATTCTTTACGAGAGTTTATTTAGCTACAGACCAGTGTGGTAATGTTTCTTCAGCAACGCAAACAATCACTTATGGTGGCGGGACACTTGTCCTCAATAATTTACCCGAGTTTCCTGACACTTTCCTTTGTTATCAAGATGTACTCGACTTTATGCCAACTTACACCCCGAGCCAGTTCGGTACGGGCGTCTGTGGTACGCCATTAAGTTTTGTAGGAAACTTCACGAATTCAGCAAACCCAGGATGCGCAGGCACCGTGACACGCACTTTTATGCTACAAGATAGTTGTGGTAATATCGGTACTGCTACGCAACTTTTAGTTGTCAAGGATACAGTAGGTCCAGAGTTAGCAGCTCCACGTGATCGAACGATCTTTAACCAGTGTGAAATGACCTTTACCAACTTAAATGCAAGGTTGATTAACGCGGGCAACAATGCTTGTAATAATGATGCTAACACATTCACTTTCACCAATGACTCTCCATTTTTAGGTGGTACTGGTGATCCAAATTCACTGAATGCGGCAGGCAACTATTTGAGTGGTTTAACAACGATAACATTTACAGCGACTGACCTTTGTGGTAACACGGATTCAGTATCCAGTTTTATCAATATCGTTGACAATGAGTCACCTACCATAGGCTGCAGCACTGTATTCCTTGAGCTTGACAATACTGGTGTAGCATCAATTACGGAAGACTCGTTACGAACGTTTTTCCGCCCTACGGACAACTGTGAAATCGTTTCGATCACACTCGTAAGTCCAACCGATTTGAGTTTTGACTGCTCTAATGATCTTCCATTGGTTCAACCATACCTATTTGAAGTAATAGATAGAGCAGGAAACAGTAACATTGGAGGGTGTGACATTATTGTTCAGGATCCACCAGACATCTCTTGTCGTGATTTAGATTTTTCTTTAAGACCTTCAGATACATCAATAACGATTACGCTTTCTCAAGTTTTATCTCAGTTTGAGTTCTCAGATAATTGTACCCCAGTGGAAGCGCTCGAATTTGATAGTTCTTTCCCGATTACGTACGAGTGTAGTGATTTCAGTGGACCTTCAGATACCTTCTCGCACAGTATCACCATTTTTGATACTGACAACGAGGAGACCACTTGTACTTTCAATATCATCATTGCAAACAGTTGTACTGCTCCACCTATGGATCCGTTCTCACTTGCTGGTCGGGTTGATGCACCCCTTTACGGTGGAGCAATGGATCAAACAATTGTGAACCTTGCCTACAGTGGCGGTTCTGTACAAACACTTTCAGATGCAGATGGCTACTATAGCTTCTCTAATGTTCCTCCTGGAGCAATTAGCCTTTCGGCAAAACTTCCAATGCGTCCGACGGATCGAGTGACTACTTACGATATGCTCCGCATCGGTCAGCACATGTTAGGCACCGATGACCTCGACAGTCCACTGCTTATACTAGCAGCCGATGTCAATAAATCTGGTAGTGTATCAGCTTTTGACTTGACCGCTATTAGAAGAGTAATTCTTGGTCAGGACGCAGCTTTTGCAGGTCAGTACGAATCAACTACCTTTGGAGCGTATCATCCATTTAGTGACGGAAATGCCCCATGGTCAGATGCCGACAACTGGGGAACTTCATTCCCTTTCGTGAGCACAGACATGATGTCTCAAGACATTAGTCTGGTAAAACTAGGCGATGTTAATCCAACGGACTTCTTGCGCCCACGTGGAGCGAGCGTTCTTGAACTTGAGGATGCTTACGTGAATGCAGGCGAAACGGTAGATATTCTCGTTCGCAACGATTACCAATCAGTGATTGCAGGTCTTCAACTTTCTATCATCGCCAATGGTATGCTATCAGCTGCTAGTGCGGACAGCAACGTTGAAGTTTATTCTAACGTCGTAGATGGTGCCAACCGAATAATCGTCCTTCAAGAATTGCTGCAAGGGGAACCGATCATGACATGGAGTTTCACGCCATCTACGTCAGGTCTGCTCAGTGAGCTAATTCAGATCAATGGTGACATTCCAAACGAAAGTTATGCTGCTGAAGATCTTCAGCCTGCTCAACTTGCCTTGAATTGGAAATCGGCGATCAATGAAGATTCTGTTGCTGAAATCAACGCCTTCCCGAACCCATTTGATGATCACCTCTCCATAAGTGCTCACTTAACGAAGGCAGGAAAGCATGTGCTTCGAGTTACAGATGTCACCGGGAGAAGTTTTGCCGAAAGGCGAATAGAAGCAACCCAAGACTCTTGGCATAACCTCCGCTTAAATGCGACAGATTGGTCGCCTGGAGCATACATGCTCACGATTGAAGGTCCAACTGGTCGATTGACCAAGCGAGTGGTGCTGCAGCGCTAATTTTCGATTAGTTGGATGAAATTTTAGTAGCCGCCTTTTGCAAAGTCAATACCTTTACGATAAGGTGTGACGAATGCGAAAGGCGGCTTCTATCTTTACATCGTGACAAAAGTTAGTCGACTACGTTTATTTACTCTCGCAATCATCGCGTATATGCTGCTTGCATTTACATGGTGGTCCGTTCTACTATTCCTAAAAAACCAAGACGCTTTCGATGCGAAGGCAGAATTACTGCAAATCGGGATGGTTGCCGAGCAACGCATTCAAAATGATGCTCAGTTCTTCGCAAGCGACGAATATCAAGAGCTCTACAACGTATATCACAGACAGGAAATAATGATTCTTGGAGAAGGGATCGTCTTTATCATCACCTTGGTATTGGGCGTCTACCTTGTGAATAGAAGCTACAGGAGGGAAGTCAAACTAGCGCGACAGCAGCGAAATTTTCTCCTTTCTATCACACATGAGCTAAAAAGCCCTATCGCTGGAATTAAACTATCCCTCGAAACGATCAAAAAACGTGTCTTGCCAGACAATATGCGTGTCAAGCTGAGTGATAATGCGATTGGAGAGACTAATAGACTTACCTCACTTGTTGATGATCTTCTCCTTTCGGCAAAACTCGATACCAAATACGTTCCCAATATGGAACCAGTCGATCTTGGAGTACTCGCTACAGAATGGACAAATCGGCTAAAAATCAAATATCCTGAGGTGAATTTTCAATTAATTCTCGATGGTGAAGAACTTACTATTCTTGGCGACTTATACGGTCTCAACTCAGTACTTAGTAACCTATTAGAAAATTCAATTAAATACCTCGGAACAGGCACTACCGTAGGTTTGGGCGTTTTTGAGCGGGATAAAAATGTGCTGATTCAGGTAAAAGATGATGGGCTTGGCATACCGAAAGATGAGAAAAAAAGAGTCTTGAAAAAGTTCTATCGAGTAGGAAATGAAGACACTAGGCAAACAAAGGGCACTGGCCTCGGTTTATATATAGTCAGCGAGGTCGTCCAAGCTCATCATGGCAAGGTCGATATCGAAGACAATATTCCTCGAGGCACAGTTTTCAATATCTGTTTACCTTTCGGGGAAGTTTCTTAATACAACCCACTATTATGGACCGCATCCTCCTTGTTGAAGACGAACAAAGCATTCGTGAACCTGTAAAGCTCAATCTAGAACTTGAAGGTTACGAAGTGGTCACAGCCTCCACGGGTAAAAAAGCCTTAAAAGCTATCAAGGAACAGCATTTCGACCTCCTAATTTTAGACGTGATGCTACCTGAAGTGGACGGCTTCCAAATTACTGAACAGGTTCGGCTCACAAATGAGCAAGTACCCATCATCATGGTTACTGCAAAATCCGATGGAGCAGATCGTATTCTCGGCCTTAAAAAAGGGGCAGATGATTATCTCGCTAAGCCGTTTCAACTCGAGGAGTTATTGCTTCGCGTAGATAAGCTATTAATCCGCTCAAAGGGTACGGAGAACGCTAGTACTGAATTTATTGAGTTTGGTCTTAACAAAGTGAACTTCAATACCTATGAGGCTGAGACCCCTCGCGGTCCTATCAACCTCACTAAAAAAGAAGCGATGCTTCTCAAGCTTTTGGTTGACCGTAAGAACGAGGTGGTTAGTCGCCAGCAGATACTTCAATCTGTTTGGGGGTACGACGTTTATCCAAGTACAAGAACCATTGATAACTTCATCCTCTCCTTCCGCAAGTACTTTGAGGAAGAACCTAAAGAACCAAAGTTCTTTCAAAGTGTAAGAGGAGTGGGCTACAAATTCGTTAGTCCGAAAGAGCGCTCAGCTTCTGAGGCAGTAATAGGATAATCGACTTCTAAGTTTACTTTAAGTGCCAACACTCATTCAATTGTGTGTCGGCACTTTTTTGTAGTAGTCCTTAGAAAGGCTCTTACCTTCACGCCGTGGAAAAGTACCTGATCAAAACGTTTACGGGCCTCGAGCAGGTTTTAGCTAATGAACTCACTGCTCTTGGAGCTGAAAATGTGAAAGCAGTTAGCAGGGGTGTGCTCTGTGAAGGATCGGATAGGCTCATGTACCGAGCAAACCTTGAACTCCGTACAGGTCTTCGCGTGTACAAGCACTTGGCAGATTTTGATGCAAGTAGCCCAGACGCGCTCTACTACGGTATTGGCGATTTTGACTGGGAAAGCATACTTCCGAGAAACGGTACGTTCTGGGTGACAAGCACGGCGAATAGAACAGAATGGGTACTCAACACCATGATTGTAACTTTGAAAACCAAAGATGCAATCGTGGACAAACTCCGCGTTGGTGAAACCCGCCCCAACATTGAGCGAGATCGACCAGATTTGCGTGTACACACCTATGTACACGACGGCCAAGGCAGCGTTTGGCTAGACAGCACAGGAGACCCATTATTTAAGCGAGGTTATCGTCTCCGCACCTTGGAAGCTCCAATTAATGAAGTCCTTGCTGCTGGGATTCTATCCATTGCAGAATACTCAGCCGCTACCCCACTGGTTGACCCGATGTGCGGTTCAGGAACGTTTTTGATCGAAGCTGCACGCATGGCGATGAATATTCCATCGCAAAATGAGAGACAATTCTTCGCCTTCATGAATTGGCCAGACTTTGACGCGAAGCGCTGGCAAGTGGTTCGTCAGCAAGCGCTATCAAGAGTTCATCGTGGACAGATCGCACCAATCATAGGGAGTGATTTAGAACGGAGGGCTATTCGATATGCAGATCGAAACATCCATCAGTCTGGATTGAGCAAAAGAATTGAGTTGCACGAAGCCGACTTTTTCAAGGTCTCGGCGCCTTTTGAAAAGGGTAAGCTGATCATGAATCCTCCATACGACGAGCGACTTTCCATCGAGAGAGGCGCTGCTTGGTACGGCGACATCGGTCATGCACTCAAGCATTATTGGTCAGGATGGGAAGCAAATGTGGTTTCAGGATTTATGGATGGTCTTTATTCCTTGAAGCTTACGCCAAAACGCAAAATTCCATTAGATAATGGTGGTATTCCTGTAGAACTATGGAGAATTCCCCTGTACGCTGGGTCAAAATTTGATACCTTACAATCTGAGCCTGACAGTGACGTTGTCACTGAAGACAACACTTTCCATAGTGAAGAAGACTAGAATTTACATTGCAGCATTAGCACTTTTGGCATTGGCCACTGGGGCTTCTGCCCAGGGAGAGCCTGTCGCCGCGGTAGATTTAACTTCACCTGACACAGCTACAACAACTGCGATTCCTAGTCTAGCAGAGCTAAGATCACAAGTATTGCATTCAAGCGCACAAGGCAGCCAGCAATCATCGATGATGGTGCCTGGTGAGCACAGAGCTTTTTTCTGTCGCTTTGACGATAAACTTGATAAGAAGAAGATTCCCTTGCGCATGCGACTGGGATCAGTCGATGAGGTGAATCGTATGGAGTCCAAGCCGGGTTACAGAGTTGGTCAGACCCCACTGTGAGCTTGATCGCCTAGTCTAAGGTCATCAAGTCTGTTAGACCATTAATTCTACTGCGTTGAAAGCCTTCTGCTAGTGGATATCCGGCTACGCGTCCCATATCTCTGGCCCTCGATTCAATAAAATCGAAATAGTCCGCGCCTGATAGCGGAGTATCGGGTTCATCACTTTCTGGATCAAAAAACTGCGTCTTATATGCTTTAATGCAAGCAAGTTTTTGCTCGAAGTGTTCCGAGATATCTACGATCACATCTGGCTTCTGGTAGTAATCCTGGATGTAATGCAAGACGTTACTCGGTCTGTGCGCCGCTTGCTTTTCACCTTTATAAGAAGTCTCCCATTTCCTCAGACCTGAGTAATAGCATGCATCAGCGATCAACTTGGCTGCACGACCGTGATCGGGATGACGATCGTTAAGGGCGTTAGCAAGGACAAGCGTAGGTTTACACCAGCGAATAATCTCAATAATCCGAGTCTTGTGTTCGGCATCATCAGGAAATTTGCCGTCAGCCATGGCTAGGTTTTCGCGAAAGCTGGCCCCCATAATTTCTGCGGAATCAGCAGCTTCTGCATCACGAGATTCAGCTGTGCCCCGCGTTCCTAATTCCCCCCTCGTCAAGTCAAGCAGTCCGAAAGAATAACCTTGTTTCGCATGCGCAAACAAAGCTCCGGAGCAAGACAATTCGATGTCATCTGGATGCACGCCAATAGCGAGGATGTCGATCTTCATAGGGATTGGATAAGTTGAAAATTTTAGCCTGGGCTGGGGTTGCAATAGTAGCAACACTCTGAGCACAAAAAAAGCCTAGTTGCCAAACCAATGACAACTAGGCTTAAATAGAAGCTCTTTGAGCCCGGCGGCTTACTTGCCAGCCTCGTTTCTGAACTTGCTAAGGAATGCTTCCATCTGCTTTCCAGCAGCTTCGCGACCTCCTAGGCCAAAGCTGAGTGCAAATGCAACAGCCAATGCACCAAGGGTAAGTCCAAATGCAAGGTTTACGATATCGTCTGCAAGTCCCATCGTGCGAAGTGCAATTGCAATAAAGAGACCCAAGATTGCGAAGCGTGCAATCGATGCGAGGAATGAACTCCCTTGACTACTTGAGATAGCGTTTGCAGCGTAAGTCGCGATTACGTTACCGATAGCAAGGATCACTAGGCCGAACACGATCTGAACAGCGATCTCGAACATTTCGTCAAGTAAAACAGCTAGCTTATCAAATTCTAGAACATCAATTGCAGTAAGAACACCACTAAAGACGATAAAAAAGAACACGACGCCAGATACTAGCTTAGAAATTGAAGTGTTCCCGATAAGGTTTGAGATCTGCATCTTCTGAGCAAATCCGTCAACATTGACTCCATCCAGAAGGTTAGCAATGAATCCAGAAACAAATTTTCCGAGGTAGTAGAATACCGTGAGAATGATGCCAGCTGCGAGAATCTTTGGAATCGCGTTCAAAAGATCTTGAAGGATATTAATCGCCGGACCTGAGATCGCTTCGATACCGAGTGTGTCAATCGCTGCGATTAGAATTGGAATGAAAACGATTACGAAGACAACCTGTCCTGCGAGTTTCGCCCAGTTCACAGAATCACTAAGACCGAAGCGGTCTGAAAGACCCTCAATACCACTGACGGCTAGTGAAACTAGCTCACTGACAAGCGTAGCAATGATGTAGCCTGCGAAGGCAATAACGCCTGCTCCAACGATTTGAGGTAGTACGTCAACAAAATTATTTACGAGATTCTGTAAAGGCTCGAGTGCAGCGGTAACTCCTAACATGTCTAAGACGGCCATGAGTACGACTACCATGAGAAGATAGTAGACTAGCTTGCCAACGAGCTTGCCAATGTTTACACCTTTTCCTTTTGCTCCTCTATCAACGCGCTCTTGTACGCCTGTGCTGTTGATCACCTTACGGACAACTCCCGAGATGATTTTAGCAAGAAAGTAGCCAACGATGAGTAAGAGAATCGCACCAATTATTGTTCCTAAGGCTGAAGGTTGAAGACCGATCGATGATGAAAGGTCTGTAAAAAAGAGTTTAACTTGATCCATAGCTTGGTTGGTTTGTTTAAGAAAGTCTCTGGTTTGTTGAAAGGCAATGTATTATTACCTAAAGCTCTCAGACGAATCTTAGACCCTTCAGGTCACACATTGTTAGTAACCAGTCTAATATTCGGACTTTTGGCGGTGTTTACTACTTAAAACTAAATGAAATGTCCTTACGAGAAATACCAAATTTTCATACCTCATCCCTTTCTATAGGTGATGCTAAGTCCATCCATGAGGAACTGAGGAGCTATTTCGAGCAAGGCAACATGCGAAAAGTAGACGCTCGAAAGAAAGCGCTCAAGAAGCTCCGCGAGGTCATCAAGAAATACGAAGAGCGATTAACTGAGGCCTTGGCTCACGATCTCAACAAGCCTGCTTTTGAATCTTTTACAAGTGAGATAGGCTTTGCTTACCAGGACATCAGCCACACGCTGGAAAATGTAGATTCTTGGGCCCGACCTTCCGAAAAAGAGGTTGGTGTAGCCTTGTGGCCTTCTTCTGCCGAATCGACCTTTTTCCCTAAAGGGGTTGTACTCATTGTCTCTCCTTGGAATTATCCTTTTAATCTAGCCATTGCGCCGCTTGTTGCAGCTATAGCTGCTGGATGCTGCGTGGTGCTAAAACCTGCCGAGGATACTCCTGCGGTATCTCAACTCATCGGTGAGATAATCGCAGAAGCTTTTGACGACAAGCATGTACGGATCGTTCAAGGTGCTGGTAGCAATGTAGTTGGCACCCTCATGGACAGCGGGAGATTTGATCATGTTTTCTATACTGGGAGTACCCGAGTAGGTCGGATTTTAGGTGAACGCTGCGGAAGAGAGCTAATCTCGTGCACGCTAGAGCTTGGTGGCAAAAGCCCCGCTATCGTTATGGATGATGCTTCATTGAAAGTAACAGCCGATCGTCTCGTCTGGGGTAAATGCTTTAACGCAGGCCAAACGTGTGTTGCACCAGATTACCTGCTCGTTCAGCGGGATGTATTTACTGATACTGTCTCAGCACTAAAACAAGCATTGGTTTCGGCCTATGGTGAGAACCCGAAAGAAAGCCCTGACTTTGCCAGGATTGTGAATGAGCAGCACTTTGAGCGTTTACATGAGCTATCGGGCAGTGGTGAACTCCTTCATGGAGGAGAATCGGACAAAGCATCGAAATATATCTCGCCAACCTTGGTGAAGGTTACAGATTTAGATGGTCCTCTCATGAGATCTGAAATTTTCGGACCAATCCTCCCAATCATAGAATTTGATACTTGGAGCGACGCGAAAGCGATTATCGCGAGAAATCCTAATCCGTTGGCTGCATACATGTTTACCGAGTCAACTTCAAACGCGAATCGATTCATTGAAGAAATCACTTTTGGAGGTGGCTGTATCAACGATACCATTATCCACTTAGGAGTTCCTGATTTGCCTTTTGGAGGAGTAGGTCAAAGTGGATGGGGACGGTATCACAGCAAAGAGGGATTCAAAGCTTTTTCCAATCAACGTAGCATTGTCCGCAGCACCACGAAGCTTAATATTCCAACGCGCTACGCGCCTTACAAACAGGCCTTTATGAAAGCGGCAAAGTGGATGATTAAATAGTAGTATCGTTACAATTGGCTGACCGTGCAATGCATAGGCATGAACACTATCTTAGAGCCTGCTTATGAAAATGCCAAATTTCGATCTTTGTTTCTGCTTGCTTGTCTCCAGCATCGCTTTCATTAGTTGTGATTCAACTAATCCCGAATGGGAGACTGAGGCAAACTTAGCCGAACCTATCCACGAGTCGATGCAAAAGGTCACAGACGTAATCGTCTATGATATTTTTAGTCCGCCCCAAGCTTCGCGTATTTACGCTTATGCTAGTGTTGCAGGGTACGAAGCTGGTCGTCATTTGGATGATGCATTCCTGACCACCTCAGATCAGCTCAATGAAATGCCTGAGATGCCACAGCCTGAAGCGGGAAAAGAGTATTCTTTCTCCTTAGCAGCCTCAGTCGCTATACTCGAAACAGGGAAAGCGCTCATTTTCTCTGAGGATCAAATTGATGCCTTCCGCGCCGACATGGAGAATCAATTTCGAGATATCAAAATGCCCGAAGAAGTATTTGATCGCTCGGTTTCTTTCGGCGAATCTGTCTCGAAAGCTGTTTTGGCTTGGGCAGACACAGACAACTACAAGCAAAGCAGAACTTTTCCGAAATTTAGTATCACTTCAGATATTTCGAGATGGCGTCCTACTCCACCCGATTACATGGATGGTATCGAACCGCACTGGATGACTATTCGTCCATTCTTACTCGATAGCTCACAGCAGTTCAAGCCGCTCCCTCCACCAACTTTCGACCTCACGGAGGGAAGTAAATTTTATACCGATCTGTTGGAGGTATACAATGCCCTTGATGAAGACACGGAGAGCAGAATTGAACTTGCTTCCTTTTGGGACTGCAACCCTTTTGTGAGTCATCATCGCGGACATGTGATGTTTGCAACAAAAAAAATATCTCCAGGTGGACATTGGATGGGCATCGCAAAAACAGTCGCTCAATCTGAGAATATTTCTGCTGCAAGAACTCTAGAGACCTACCTAAGAATTTCTCTCTCGTTAGCTGACGGGTTTATTAGTTGCTGGGACGAGAAATACAGATCAAACCTGGTTCGTCCAGAGACCCTTATCAATCAGTACATCGACGAAGACTGGCAGCCAGCTCTGCAAACGCCACCTTTTCCAGAGTACACTAGCGGCCACTCGGTAATTAGTCGAGCAGCAGCCGTTGCTATGACCGATTTGTTTGGAGAAAACTACCACTATACGGACAGTGTCGAGGTCGATTGGGGACTAGCCGCACGCAAGTATGACAGCTTTTTTCAAGCAAGTGAGGAAGCCGCCGTTTCCAGACTATATGGAGGCATCCACTATGGACCTGCTATTTGGGAAGGTGTTAAGCAAGGCGAAGAGGTCGGGATCTTTGTAAGAAGCAAGTTGACTACCCGCGACAAGAAAAAGAAAGTGAGCAAGCTGATCAAGTAGCACTTATACTGCTGATCATTTCAGTTTGTGACCCATGTCATCGCGCTTGGTATTGAGGTAACGCTCGTTTTCAGGACGCTTGGCAATCTCTAGCCCTACTCGCTCGACGACTTTGACGCTGGTTTTGGCGAAAGCTTCAACCTTGAGCGGATTATTGGTGAGTAAGCGGACATTGGTGATTCCTAGCTGCTGGATGATTTCTATTGCAGAATCGTATTCTCTATTATCTACTGGTAAGCCCAACAACTCGTTGGCCTCAATCGTGTCAGCACCTTTATCCTGTAATTGATAGGCTTTCAGCTTGTTGATGATGCCAATACCGCGACCTTCTTGTCGGAGGTAGATTATGACACCTCCTTCCTTAGCTGTTTTTCGCATTGCCTCTTCTAGCTGTTCCCCGCAGTCACACCGAAGGCTATGAAAGAGATCTCCGGTCAGGCATTCGCTATGAAACCTCATGAGCACGGGCTTAGAAAAGTCAGTTCCACTAGCCACCATTGCCATGGTGGGCATAGGCTCGTCTGCTGTTTTGGCGAAAGCTATGAGTTCAAAAATCCCATGAGGCGTAGGAATCTGGGCTGAACCTTGGCGTATCAGCGGCTCGTGTAGATTCGGACCTAAGCGATCTGTGGCGGGAGTGGATGTATTCAAAGCTTGCGAAATCGCTTATGTGTGATAAGAACTGCCCAAGTAACAGTATTCAGCGGTGGAGGGTTTAAGATTGAAAATGTACCTTTCGGCAAAACCCTCAACATGCGCAAGATATCAGGCACGCTCTTAATTGCGATAGTTATGGCTCTTTTTACGCTGGGCCGTTACTACATGAATACCGACTATAACGAGGTTACAGGAGAGGAACAACGCATCTCATTGAGTGTAGAAGAAGAGATCATGCTTGGGGTTCAATCTGCTCCTCGAATGGCACAACAACACGGTGGACTTGATGCCAGCGCTAAGGATCAACAACTTGTGGATCAGGTCGGCCGCAAAATTGTAGAAGAGTCTGCTGCTTCAGGCACTCCTTATCAGTATGATTTCCACCTACTCGCCGATCCAAATACCGTGAATGCATTCGCCTTGCCAGGTGGGCAAATTTTCATTACCCGAGCCTTGTATACAAGACTCCAAGACATCAATCAATTGGCCGGTGTACTTGGACATGAAGTAGGTCATGTGGTTGCTCGCCACTCTGCGGAAAGAATTTCTCAGCAACGCTTGGCCGAAGGCCTCTCTGGTGCTGCGGCCGTTGGCATGGGCGGGAACGGTGGAGGTCAGATCGCCGGCGTTGTAGCCAACTTGATGACCATGAGCTATGGCCGCGAACAGGAATTGGAGAGCGATGAACTTGGTGTTCGCTTCATGATAGAGGCAGGCTATCAACCAGAGTCGCTTATCGGCGTCATGGATATCTTGGAAGCAGCTTCTGGCGGATCTCGACAAGCTGAGTTTTCAAGCACTCACCCAAGTCCAGAGAATAGAAGAGAACGCATTCGGGAATCTATTGTGAAGTATGGTGGGTGAATCCAGTAGTTCGAGCTTAGCTCGGACTACTGGATTGGTTCAGGGTTCAGTAAAAAAGCTCACGCTACGCATGAGCTTTTTTTGTTCAGGGTTCACCGTTCAGGACGAGGTAGGACGTCTAACATCGGTACTCGCCAAGAACCTTGAATCAGCGGCTTTGAAGTGCGCAGCACAGAAAGATGATGCCGAACGCTGAACCAAACAACATTCCTACTCGCCTCGGATTAGCTACGCTGATCCTGTTGGGATACAAGGTCAAAACCGCGACTGCCTTTCGGCAGGTGCTTCGCACTACTGAAAAAGAAAAGCCCCAATCCCTTTTGAAGCAAGCTTCAAGGGGATTAGCTACGCTGATCCTGTAGGGATCCAAGGTCAAAAACGCGACTGCCCTAGGGCAGGTGCTTCGCACTACTGAAAAAGAAAAGCCCCAATCCCTTTTAAAGCAAGCTTCAAGGGGATTAGCTACGCTGATCCTGTAAGGATCCAAGGTCAAAAACGCGACTGCCTTTCGGCAGGTGCTTCGCACTACTGAAAAAGAAAAGCCCCAAACCCTTTTGAAGCAAGCTTCAAGGGGATTAGCTACGCTGATCCTGTAGGGCTCCAAGGTCAAAAGCGCGACTGCCCTAGGGCAGGTGCTTCGCACTAATGAAAAAGAAAAGCCCCAAACCCTTTTGAAGCAAGCTTCAAGGGTTTGGGACTTTTCTTTTTCGATCGCGCTTTTGTCCTTGGACAGTCGCGATTCTCTGGTGATCCCAACAGGATTCGAACCTGTGACCGTCTCATTAGAAGTGAGATGCTCTATCCAGCTGAGCTATGGGACCAATTGTGGCACAAACTTAACACCTTGATACGTTTCTTGTGCATAGATGATGTAGCATTGTCGCTCGAATAATTGATTTTTTTATGCCAAGCCCCGTTAAGCCTGATACAAATCTTCCTGCAGTCGACGTAAAACTCGAAGACAGTTGGAAGAAAGTGCTCGCAGGAGAATTCAGAAAACCTTATTTCCATGCGCTGGTAGCTCAGCTTAAGAAGGAGAAGCTAGACGGTTTTGAAGTCTACCCTCCCGGCCCTCAAATTTTTCAAGCTTTCGCCAAAACTCCTTTTTCGGAGGTCAAAGTTGTCATTCTTGGACAAGACCCCTATCACAACCCGGGCGAAGCGATGGGTCTCTCCTTTAGCGTTCCTCCACATGTTCGAATCCCCCCTTCTTTGCGCAACATCTACAAAGAGATGATTGAAGATGTGGCGATTAAGATGCCAAGTCATGGAGACTTGAGTTCTTGGGCTGAACAGGGCGTATTTCTTCTAAACACCATCTTGACCGTTCGAAAGAAGACACCCAAAAGTCATCAAAAAGTTGGCTGGCATTTCTTTACTGATGCAGTAATTCAGACGTTGTCGCAACAGCGTGAAGGCCTGGTCTTTATGCTTTGGGGCAATTCTGCAAGAGCGAAGTCTGAACTTATCGACGAGACAAAACACCTGATCTTAGAGGCAGCCCATCCCAGTCCCCTCGCGAGAGGAGCTTATTTTGGAAGCAAGCATTTCTCAAAAGCTAATCAATACTTGAAAACAAATGGACAAGCAGAAATCGACTGGTCACTATCTTGATAAAACCAATAATTGGTTACTCTTCATTTGCCTATCTGGAGCGCTAGCCGTAGGCTTGGGAGCATTCGGGGCGCATGCTTTAGAAGGTCAGCTTTCGCCAAAACGAGCTGAGGTCTACTCAACCGCTAATTTTTACCACTTTATACACACGTTGTTGTTACTCGCAGTCTACCTTTTAGGGACGCTAAGAGGTTGGAATGGAAAGCTTTTGTGGGCTGGGAAAGCACTCGGTCTCGGCCTCTTTCTATTTTGCGGTAGCTTGTACTTCGTTGCTACGCGAGGACTACTAGGAGCTGAAAGTGCGGGTTGGGCCGGAGCTATCACACCAATTGGTGGGCTTGCCTTTATCGTTGCATGGATGCTTATCGCCTTTTCCTTCGACGCAAGCAAAAGCAATGTGTAAACAAGAAATTAAGAAATTAAATCGCCTTAGTTCTCGCTCGACTCTTCTCCTTCAACGAGTTTCTGATTCTTATACCAGTAATACCCAAGACCACCAATAATGAGATATGGCATGCTGAAGAGGTAAAGGATTCCCTTGTTAAGTCCCTTGCCAGCAGTACCTCCATTGTTAAGGTTGCTTTCCATGCTGATCTTACACATTGGGCACTGCGCTGATGACTCGGTTGGAGCTGCAAAAAAGACAGCTATGAAGAGTGATAGTATGAAGAGAAGCTTACGCATAGTACAAAGGTAACAGTAGTTAGAATAACAAGTTGTCAGCTTGGGTAATATGGACGTAACATCAAATAGCATATAGGCCCAGTGAGACACACGTAAAGCCAAATTGGATAAACCCAGCGGGCCATCTTCTTGTGTTCGACGATAAGCCCCGTATAGGACTTGATAAAGGTGAATAGAATCAACGGCAAACTGATGGCAGCTAATATTACATGAGTAGCAAGCAAAATAAGGTAGAACGTCCGTGCGGCCCCTTCTCCGCCAAATTTTGTAGACGCTGTAGTCATGTGATAGGCCACATAACCGAGTATGAAAAGTACGGAGAGTAGCAGAGCTAGCACATTTGCCTTCTTGTGATTCACTATATCTCCTTGCTTAATGAAGTACAATGAGAACAACAAGCAGACACCTGCAAGCGCATTCAGCGTTGAGTAAACAGGAGGAAGCCACAAAAAGGATACTCCTTCTGGCAGAGGAATCACAATCTTCTGCATACCTACGACGGCGACTGTAATAAAAACTGTTATAGCCCAGGCCCACTTGTTAAGCTTCTTCGCCAACTCTGGTCTTCTCTCCTGAACTGATGGATATCCTGCGTCCATTAGTATTCTTTCTCTCGTTCTAAGATCATGTCTTCGATCGGAGCTGGTGGAACCAAAATAGTAAGGTGTTCTACCATTCGAGTGACATCAGGTCCACTATGCAGGTCATAACACCTACGTACCATTCCTTCTCGATCAACTAAAATGCCCTGGTGTTCTAGAGGCACATTTTCGCAAAATGTAGAGTTCGCCGTAAGCTTTCTGAAAGCTTCTACTTTATCATCGGTGCGATCTATCTGTTGCGATTGCGGCAAATCTTCAATGATCTGAAAAGATGATTTCCCAATACCTACAAATACTACAGCAGGTTCATGGGTGAATGCCTCGTGGACCTTTTCCACAGTGATTGCTACAGAATCTTGCAGAGAGGAAGGTGTTGTATAAAGCAGATATACAACAGGATTTTCCTCTGTGCTTTCTGCCAAGCCAAAAGCCTCTGCAGAGCCGAGTGGTTCAAGTTCACTTAAAGAGGTAAGTCGATAATTTACTCCAGCCTTTAGATAAAGAAAACTACCTAAGGGAAGGGCTACGAGAAGCAGTCCTATGAGGAGCATCGAGAACCAGACTGGTGATCGTTTTGCCATAATGTTCAAAGCAACTACATGAGAGGCTGAAATGCGCTAAATCTCCGTCATAGTCCAGAATACAGACTGGGTCTTAATAAAGACTACTGGTCTTCACCGCGCACTTCAACAGCTTTTTGCTCAATCATTGTACGTTCGATTGGAGAAACGGTCGGAGGTGCCGCTTGAACCTCTATGTTATTCTTGTCTTGAATAAGTTGACGGCGTTCACCCCAGACACTACCCTCTTGGAAAAATGCAACCATCCCCCAAAAGAGCAATCCAACAGGAAGTAGCACAGTCATCGCCAATCCTTTAGCCTCATACTTCATGTGCATAAAGTCGTAGATGATGAACTTTGCTTTGTAGAGTGACAAGGCAATGAGAATAAATCCAATCAGATAGACCATGAAGTTGCCCTCCGATAAAAAACTTAGCCATGAGATATGACCTTTACCCGCTAGACTAAAGAAAACTTCAATGAGGGTAATTGCTGCAAGAAGACCTAGTCCACGAAAGACCATTTTCTTACTCTGCTCATATGACAAGTGATCGGCCATTAGTATAAAATTGTTGTAGTTGAAATTGAAGCTCCTTTAAGAGAGCAGGTTGAGGGAGTTCGTGTTTGTCTTAGATCAAGTAGAAAACGAGGAAGACAAATACCCAAACCAAATCGACAAAGTGCCAGTAAAGCCCGACTTTCTCGACCATTTCATATCCATTTTTGCGAGCGACATATTGACCCGAAGCCGAGTTCAACGCTATGATCAACAGAATTACAAGTCCGGAGAAGACGTGAAATCCATGAAAGCCTGTAATGAAGAAGAAGAGCGCTCCAAACGCTTTTGGACCGAATTCTTGTTTTTGTTCAACCCCTGGGAGATCTGTTGTTTGGAAAGTTCTCTGTAGGAATTCTCCATCATGCTGATGAATGATGTAGCTCTCTCCAGTTTCAAATGTTTCTCGCTCCGCCCCTGGAGCGTAAGGAATACCAGCCTCATCGACCGTATAAACTCCATCTGAAGTATGTGTTCCAAAAGGATTCGTTGTTAGGGACATGTGCTCGTGCCCGATTAGGTTAGACCACTCCCAAGCTTGACAGCCTAAGAATCCTGCGCCACCAATGATGGTGAGTAGCATCCACTTAACTACACCAGACTTATTCTCTCTCTCGCCCTCTTGTACTGCGCGTACCATCGTAACGGAGCTGACAATCAAAACGAAGGACATGATGGTAACGAAAATCAGCGGTGCACTACCATCTGGAAAATATTCATGCAGTCCAAAAGGAAGTGTTTGAAACACGAAATCAGGTACAGGCCAAGTTGGCATACTGAAACGAAGCGCTCCGTAGGCGATCAAAAATCCAGCAAAAGTAAAGGCATCTGAGACGAGGAAATACCACATCATCAATTTGCCATAGCCCACTCTAAAGGGCTTACCTGCTCCATCCCATGTCGCTTCTTGCGAATGAGTATCAGGTGCAGTAGGGGTTTCAGTAGCAGTTGCCATAAGAAAGTTAATACGTGTTAGGGCACGTTAGGTTTATCGCTGCAAAACAAAAAACAACAAGAGATAAATCCAAAGAAAATCCATGAAGTGCCAATACGTCAATGTCAGTTGAAGGCGCAGTTTACGACGAGGTGTTGCTAGCACAGGTAGACGAAAACCGTGAATTACAGCTACGACCAAAGATACAAGACCTCCGAGAACGTGAGCAGCATGTAATCCACTAAGTACATAGACAAAACTTGGTGATGGATTACCCTTCAAAGGTAGTCCAGCATCAAACATTGCCTCCCAAGCTTGAAATTGTAGTATCACAAAAGCCAAACCAAGTACCAAGGTCAAAGCTAACAAGCCTCTATACATTGTCGCATGCCCTTTCAAAAAGGCAGAATAACAAGCTTGGAGGCTTACAGAACTCAGTAATAGTGCGCCTGTACTTACGTAAAATAACGTGGGAAGATCAAATTCTAACCAATTCCCTGCAGACTGACGTACGATATAAGCACTGGTTAGTGCTCCAAACATCATCAGGATACTTCCACACGAGATGAACAGTGCCAACCGTAGTGGGTGAATCTTATTTCTACTAATGAGACCAGTCGTGGACATTTCTTCTCTTTAAAGGAGCCAACCGAAAGTAAATACAAGCGGTAGATAGGCAAGTGAAAAGAACATCAGCTTAAGCGCGCTGGGACGGTCGCGTTTCTGCCAAAGATTAAAGCCGAACCATGCATAGGCCAACCCCATTAAACAGCTGAGTGATGCAGCCACTAATGAAAATCCACCTGCCTGGAATGGAATCCACACTAATCCTGCAAGGACGAGTGCATAAACCATAGACTGAAGGCCAGTTCCCGGATCTCTTTCACCCGTAGCAGTTACTGGTAAAAGTTTGAACCCGGCTTTTTGGTAATCGTCAAAACCTAACCATCCTATGGCCCAGAAGTGAGGAATTTGCCAAAGCACCTGAATAGCGAATAAGGACCAGCCTAAGGATGTGATCCATCCTTCTGCTGCTACCGTTCCAATAAGCGCAGGGATTGCGCCAGGGATGGTGCCGATAAACACCGCTGCTACTGAGTAGCGCTTCATAGGCGTATAGACAAATGCATAGCTAAGCAGCGCAATCATGCCCAATAGTGCAGCTAGTGGATTGATAAGGGCTAGGGATATAGTCCCAACTAGCGAGAGAAGTCCAGCTGCGAGCACTGCTCGAGACACTGTCATGCGCCCTTGAGCTAATGGACGATTCTCCGTTCGCTTCATTTGCTGATCATGTTCTCTCTCGATAACCTGATTTAGCGTATTCGCTGCCATGGTTGTTCCGAAACCACCAATGATGATGGCAGTAAAAGTAGCCCAATTGAAAATCGGTGCGGCAACCAAATAAGCAAGAGCTGCAGATAACACAACCGTTGACGTTAGACGAATCTTGGTCAACATAGCAAAATCACGTAAGCCATCAAATGACTCACTGTGCGCAACGCTAGCTTGCTCGTTATGTCTGTTATTGAGTGACGACACCTTGGTTAGATTCAACAAAAGGGCAAAACATACGAGTTCTGCCCTTCTGTACTATGAAACGCTGTTCATTAAGAAATTAGTGAACGAGTTCTTTATCAGCTTCTGCTTCCGCCTCTGAGACAGGGACGTATTGTGAAATAGCATCCTCGCCAAACTTACCGTAATCATAGGCCCAACGGTGAACACTAGGAATCTTCCCTGGCCAGTTACCGTGGATACCTTCGATAGGTGTTGTCCACTCGAGCGTGGTAGCGTTGTATGGATTTCGAGTAGTCATCTTCTTACCCTTGTACATGCTGTAGAAGAAGTTGACGATCATCAAAATTTGGAAAGAGAAAGCGACAAAGGCTGCTACCGTTATGAACGCATTCATCGCACCAAACTGACTCGTAAAATCAAAGTTCGCGAAACTGTAATAACGGCGTGGTACACCTGCCATACCTAAGTAGTGCATTGGCCAAAAGATCGCGTAAGCACTGATGATTGTACCCCAAAAGTGAATTTGACCTAATGTCTCATTCATGAATCGACCATACATCTTCGGGAACCAGTGGTAAACACCAGCATACATACCGAAGAAAGCAGCTACACCCATTACGATGTGGAAGTGAGCTACAACGAAATACGTATCGTGAAGCTGAATATCAATTGAAGAGTTACCTAGCCAGATTCCTGTAAGTCCACCAGAGATAAACATCGATACGAAACCAATGGCGAAGAGACTTGCTGAATTGAATCTGATAGAACCTCTATAAAGCGTCGAAATCCAGTTGAATACTTTCACCGCAGAAGGTACAGCGATGATTAGGGTGAAGATCACGAAGAAGTTACTGATGAATGGGTTGACACCTGACATAAACATGTGGTGAGCCCATACGATAAAGCTTAAGAATGCAATCGCTAGGATTGAATAGACCATTGCTTTGTAACCAAAAATTGGCTTTCGTGCATTTACAGCCAATACTTCAGAGACGATACCCATCGCAGGTAGTACAATGATGTAAACCTCCGGGTGACCGAGGAACCAGAAAAGGTGCTGATAGAGTAAGGGACTACCACCTACGTGGTCGAGTGCTTGACCACCGATGAAGATTTCACTGAGGTAAAAACTAGTGCCCATTCCACGATCAAACATCAATAGGAGGAATCCTGAGACAAGTACTGGGAAACTGAGGATACCGATAATAGCGGTAACGAAGAATGCCCATATCGTGAGTGGTAATCGCCACATGCTCATTCCCTTCGTACGAAGGTTGAGTACAGTTGTAACGTAATTGATACCACCAAGAAGTACAGACACTACAAAAAGCGTTAGACTAACTAACCACAAAGTCATACCTGCTGCACTACCCGTACTTGCCTGCGGCAATGCGCTTAGCGGAGGATAAGCGGTCCAACCACCAGAGAACGGACCTGTACTCAAAAAGAGTGAAGCGAACATTACTGCACCTGCTAAAAAGAAGAACCAGTAAGACAGCATGTTCAACAGAGGAGATGCCATATCACGCGCACCTACCTGAAGCGGAATCAACAGATTCGAGAAGGTACCCGAAAGACCTGCGGTCAGTACAAAGAATACCAGAATGGTACCGTGCATGGTAACCATGGCATAGTAAAACTCTGTTGAGAGCGATCCGACGCCGGACGAGCTGATAGTTATCCACTTACCTAAAAATGGTTCGAGCCAAGAGATATCTCCTGCAGGAAAACCAAGTTGAAGACGGAAAACGAGTGACATCGCTGCACCAATAACTGCCCAAAACATACCTGTAATAAGGAACTGCTTGGCAATCATCTTATGGTCCATCGAAAAGATGTACGTCGTAACGAAGTTAGACTGGTACTTATCACCGTGGTGATGATCGTGGAAATGATCCTCGTATCCATCCTCCTCGATAAACGCCTGTTCGTTCTGTGGTCTGGTGATTACACTTGACATGGTGCAGATTATATTTACTTAGTTACTTAAAGTACCTGTTGGGGTACCTCTTCTTTATTAGGAAGCTCTACGATAAATTCAGTCCGTCGATTCTCTGCTCGACCTTCTTCTGTATCGTTGCTTGCCGCTTCACGGTTAGAACCGTATCCCTTAACTGCCGTGAATCTGCTATTGCTGATCCCATTTGATGTCAGGTAATTCGCTACGCTTTGTGCTCGTGCTTCGCTTAGAGCCATATTTGATTGTGGATCACCAGTGTTATCGGTGTGTCCTGCTATCTCAACACGAATACCAGGGTACTGTTGCAAGATTTCTACAACATTACTTAATTCGTAACTTGACACTGCTGTTAGGTTAGCTGAACCTGTTTCGTAAGAGATGTTTTTGAGGCGTACTACTCTGTCCACAGAATCAACTGCGCTCATCGCGTTAACCATCGCGGTATTCAGTTCAACCTTCTGTAGCGCAAGTTCAGCAGCTACAACTTGACCTTTATATGGGTCATCGTCGGTGTTACGAATAGTACTCAAGTAGACAGAAGGCTGCTCAGATAACCAAACATTATAGTCTGCCTTTTCTACGATGCGTACGATACGACGCATTGAGTTGTGGCCTGTTCCACAAAGCTCAGCACATGCTAGCTCATAGTTGAATGCTTTCCATCTCGGTACACTCTTCGGATCTTCTGGATCAGAAGGAACTTGGTAATCAGGATATTGACTCAAGCGACTGCGCATGCTATCCGTCGTGACGATCGGAGTAAATACGAAGTACGTTGGCATACCTGGAACCGCATCCATCTTGACACGGAAGTGAGGTAGATAGAAGTTGTGAAGTACATCCTTAGATGTGATACGCACACGAACCGGTACACCCACTGGTAATACCACTTCTGAAGGCATAATGTCATCATGGTTCTTAGCATCTGTCCAATCCTGACCAAGCGGGTTGGTTGCAGAGATCATGCGGAAATTTTTCGTTCCTATGAGGTGATCTGCACCTGGGTAGCGAAGGTCCCAAGCAAACTGATAGCCTGTTGCCTCAATCTCGATGTAATCTTGTCCAATGACGGCTTCATCAGGAACGTCAGCCATGATTGTGTTCCATGCATCTAGTCCACTAACAACAAGACCTGTCATGACGACAGCTGGAATGAGCGTCCATATAACTTCGAGCTTGTTGTCGTGACTGATGAAATCAGCCTTAGGACTCTTGGTTTTGCGGTAACGATACGCAAACCAGAAAAGTAAGATGTGTGTCGCTACGAAAACAATTCCTGTAAAGAACAATGTGATCGCAATACCAGAATCAATCAGTCCACCGTGAGCACTTGATGACTCCCAAGGACCGTAGCCTAACATAGAGTCTTTGTAGTAGAGAGCCGATACGACCGTTCCTACAAGGAAAACTACCATGAATACCAAAAGCCCCAAACCATTACGATTGGTGGAATTGATAGAGGCTTGCTCCTCACCACGCATCGCAGCAGAAATCTCACGAACGCGAGAGATCTGAACGACAATGATGCCGAGCATGACCAAACAAATAAAAATGATTAATGCAGTCATCGGATAAATGCTTTTCGGCGGTGTCTCAAAACTAAAGATGAAACTCTCCGTCTATGTCATCAGTTTTCAAAACAATTCCGTTTAGAATCAGTCTAAACAGTGGTGGGACTATACTACGTGGTGATGTAGTGATTCTTCGAGATAAGGGTCATTGACTGGAACCAAATTCGCTCTCGAAAGAGCCCCTAATGAAATCAGGAAGAAAAGAGATAAGAAGCCAAGGAAGGTGCCTACCTCAATCAAACCTGGGAAATAAAATCCCGCATAGGATTTCGCTCCATGCTCACCAGATTTTCCATGTACAGCGTGAACGCTTTCATTAGGATCATGGTGACCTGTTGAGTGGTCCTCACCTGCGTGATCGTCACCATGACCAGCAGCATCATGAGAAGCTCCAGCTACGGCGTGGCCAGCGTCATCCATATGAAGATCACCAGCATGCTCATCACCGTGACCTGCGGCATCATGCTCTGCATGCATAGCGGTCTCAAAGATTCCTGGCTTGAGCATTTGGAAAAAATCAAGCCAGTGTCCGAAGACAACGAGCATAGCAACGAATGTCAAAACACCTAGCTTTCTTTTCGTCGTGTTTGCCATCAAAATGATAAATGGTGCAACGAAATTGATTGCGAGATTCGCCCAGAACCCAACCGGGTAATGGTCCATCCGTGTTTGGAAATAAACCGTTTCCTCACCTACGTTGCCGTACCATATCAACATGAACTGAGAAAACCATAGGTAAGACCAGAAAATACTAAAAGCGAATAGGTACTTACCCAAATCGTGCAAATGCTCGACCGTTACTTGTCCGAAATATCCTAGCGCCTTCAGGAATACTAGTAGGATAATCGTAAGTCCAATAGCTGAGACTAGCCATGAAGCTGTTGCGTACCAAGCAAATAGTGTTGAGTACCAGTGAGCATCAACGGACATGATAAGTAGCCAAACAACGAATGCAGAACTGAATGCCGCGATTGGAACAAACATTCCCGCAGTCTTGCGCATGCTCTTATGCTGATCGAAATCCGCTGTTCCCTGCTCATCTTCTTGAATAGAAAGCTTTCTTAGCTTAATTCCAAAAACGAAGTGCCAAATTGCGGGGAGTACAATTGCGCCCGCGAGGTACCAAATTGGATTTAGGAAAGCTGACTTTGCCCGCAGGATATCGTCTGTTTCGAGTGCTGCCGCATCTGACCAGTGATAGATATGCGTGGCCCCAGTGAAGACTCCCACCACGATTACTGCCATTAGGATAATAGCAACAGGAAGAAACTGTGCGTAGGCTTCAAATACTCGCTTGAATACTGTATGCCATCCTGAATAGAACAGGACTTTGGCTGCAACGAGGAACAGACTCATGAATGAGATTCCCAGGAAGAAGACACTATTGTGAAGCCAATTACTCCAAAAGCGCGTGTGATGGGCAGTTTCGTCCATAAAGAACGAGAGTACTAGACAGATTACGCCCAACACTATGCCACCAAGTAGGGTCATGCGCGTAGCACCTCCCATTGTGTAACGTAGCGGACCTGGGTCCACCTCGTGGTGACCGTGTGCGTGGCTATCTGCGTGAACTAAAGTATCAGCCATGATAAAGTGCTTGGCTTAGTGTTGGCGAGTGAGGTTTTGGCGAAAGCTGAAAAGTCGAAAGGACGATGCAACTCTAGACAATATTTTGTTTAATGCTCTTCTTGGTTAGATCCAGAATCTGAACCTTCGTCCTTATCCTTTTTAGAACCGATGTTCTTGATCTTAGATCCGAGACCTTTTATTTTAGAACCGAGGCCTTTCTTCTTGTCGGAAGCTTCTTCCATCATGTCAGAGCCCTGTTCCATCATCTTGTCAGATCCCACCTTCATCATGTTGGAACCTTTGTTCATCATATCAGAACCTTTATCCAACATCTTGTCGGAACCTTCCTTCATCATGCTAGAACCATGATCCATCATCTTGTCAGAGCCGTGATCCATCATGACATCAGAACCGTGGTCCATCTTCTTGTTGGATCCACTGTGCATCATTTTGTCAGAGCCGTGGTCCATTGATGAATTATGTGCACCGCCGTGAGACATGTGGTCCTGAGAAAAACTAGCCTCTAATGCTCTAGCATAACGTGGATTAGTTGCAGCTGGCATAGCTCGACTTGGTACTAGCGTGTTTTCTGCTTCCGTGTATTCCTTCTTAAACTCCTTTGCTTGAAGCGCACGGATGTGGTGGATGATCTGCCAACGCTCTTCGTAAGATACCTTGTCGTTATAGCGTCCCATCACGTTCTTTCCATGCATGATCGCATGGTAGTAAGCTCCTGAGGTTGTATCTACCCAAGCTTCCTGGAGGAAATTAGCAGGCTTGGCTGGATAAGCTCCATTTTCATAGATGACGCCGTTTCCATCTCCTTTGTTTCCATGGCAAATGCCACAAAAGATCTCGTAGAGTTCTTTTCCTCTTTCCAAGCCATCCTCCGTGATAGGAAATGGGTTGTTACGCATATCAGCAATCGCGCGAAGACGATCAGCTTCTGTATCCTTATAGTAGTAAGGAACATTACCATTTACCGCGGTAGAGATGTCTTGAATGTTGCCTGTTAAACCATAAAGGCCAGCCAGGGCTTGCGCTTGTGCCTTTACAGCACCATCGCCAGCTCCTACACCGGCATAATACTGACTTGCGTATCCGCGCGGAACTGTTCCATTCACAGGTAGTCCGGGTTGGACCAAGTCGTATTTGCTCTTGACACTTGCACTATCCCACGAGTTGTAGTAATAGTCGAAGTACGTGTTGGCTTCGTAGGCGATAGAGTGGGCCATATCAGGCATGTACTCCGCACCGGTTGAATTCTCATCTGGGCTTGAACAACCGACAACAGCCGAAAGTCCAATCGCAAAGAGTGAGTATGCTAGAATTCGTTTCATAGGTCGACTTAAATAACTTTAGCGCTTGTTTCGGAAGCACCGGTCGAACGGAAAAAATCAGCGAACTGGTCGCGATCAGCTTGGCCAATTCCTTTAGTAGCAAAGGCTAAGCAAAATTTATCATCAGAAATGCGGTCGTCGATATTGATTTCCGCTGCACCTGGGCCAAGACCACAAATGAGATAGAAACTCAATACCATTCCAATAGCTGAAAAGAGTACGGTTAACTCGAATGTGATTGGAATGAACGCCGGTACTGAAAAGTATGGCTTACCTCCAAAAATGATTGGCCAGTCGCGAGTAAACACCCAAGACATAAATCCAAATGCGGTTAGGGTCCCAAGAGCACCATAGACGAAGCCACCAATGTGGAGGCGACTCTCTGCAATACCCATAACTGGATCCAAACCGTGAACTGGGAAAGGAGTGTAGACATCGTAGATATCAAGGTGATCTGCTTTCGCTTTACGCACCGCTTCAATCAACTCAACCTCATCGTCATATAGTCCATATACGATAGGAGTCCCACCGGCATGTACACTATCTACATGTACATCTTCCGATGTTTCAACGTAAGTGCTGTCGCTTGTATTCACCATTATACTTGGATTAGCTAGGTTGGTTTTGAAGAACTTTGTCCGACTTTACAGGACCATCTTGATAGTCTGGGTGATCGCTATACTGATCACCTGAACTCTTAAGAATGTGCTTGATCTCTGCAATCGCGATTACCGGCGCAACACGAGTGAAAACAAGGAAAAGCGTAAAGAATAGTCCAATCGTACCGACGAAAATTCCAATCTCAACCCATGTTGGGATGTAATAACTCCAGCTTGATGGGAGGTAGTCACGTGCAAGTGTCGTTGCGATAATTACAAATCGCTCAAACCACATACCGATATTAATAAAGATCGACATGAAGAAGGTAAGCGTGATGTTTCGTCTCCAAGACTTCTTCCAAAAGAGCTGTGGAGAGATCACGTTACAAGCCATCATTCCGAAGTAACTCCAGTAGTATGGCCCTAAAGCGCGATTGAAAAATGCAAATTGCTCGTATACATAACCTGAGTACCAAGCAACGAAAAGCTCAGTGAGGTAAGCTACACCTACGATCGATCCCGTAAGCAGAATCACCTTGTTCATCGACTCGATGTGCGTGATGGTGATGTACTGCTCAAGGTTCAAAACCTTTCGAGCGATAAGCATTAGCGTCAATACCATCGCGAAACCCGAGAAGATTGCTCCTGCCACAAAGTAGGGTGGGAAAATCGTCGTGTGCCATCCTGGAATTACTGAAGTTGCGAAGTCAAAACTTACAATAGTGTGTACCGAAAGTACGAGCGGCGTAGAAAGACCTGCAAGCACCAAAGCCATTGACTCCCAACGAGACCAGTGCTTAGCTGCTCCCGTCCAACCGAAGCAAAGGATGTTGTAAATCTTGCGTCGAAGACCTTTAGAGCGATCTCGTACGGTTGCAAAATCAGGAACCAATCCGAGGTACCAGAAAAGTAAACTAACCGTGAGGTATGTTGAGATCGCGAACACGTCCCAAAGCAGCGGCGAGTTAAAGTTCACC
The DNA here is from genome assembly GCA_937923485.1 of uncultured Saprospiraceae bacterium. Taxonomy (GTDB): domain Bacteria; phylum Bacteroidota; class Bacteroidia; order Chitinophagales; family Saprospiraceae; genus CALDTK01. Next base: position 21,794 of record CALDUE010000095.1, on the reverse strand, counting down.
CAAAGCGGTCCACGTGTGTTCGGATACGGAAAGATGAAGAAAGCCAACCACTGGCGTCCCATGTGAATGAGTGGAAACTGACCTGCACAGACAACCGCGAAGATTGTCATCGCCTCTGCTGCACGGTTTACACCTGTACGCCATTTCTGACGGAAGAGCAAAAGAATCGCGGAGATCAATGTACCAGCGTGACCGATACCTACCCACCAAACGAAGTTGGTGATGTCCCAACCCCACCCTACGGTACGGTTAAGATCCCAAGTACCAATACCAAACCAGACGGTTACCACTAAACAAAAAGCGTAAAGCCCAAGCAGGGTAACAGACAGGATGAAGGCCGCAACCCACGCCGCGTTCGGGGTGCTTTCTGTAGGAGAACAAATGTCCTCCGTAATGTCGTGATACGTTTTGTGCCCTAATACTAAAGGCTCACGTAACGATGATGTAGGTGCGCTCATAAATGAACAGTGAGGAGGTTCTTAAGAATGTCCACCACCATGATCTTCTCCGACATGCATGTCGTGAGGAATCAAGTCGGCGTTGCGATTAGTAATTTTTGCAGAATACATGACAGATGGAGCGACGTTCACTTCCTCTAATACGAGGTAGTTGACCGGTGCGTTCCAAACTTGCATCAAGTCTCCTTCAGCATTGTTGCGATCACCGAATGTGATCGCTCCTGTAGGACAAGCTGTTTGACAGGCTGTACGCACATCCGCATCTCTGAGAGAACGGCCTTCGCGCTTAGAAGTCAATTTACCAGCTTGAATACGTTGTACGCAGAAAGAGCATTTTTCGATGACACCACGACTACGTACAGTTACATCAGGGTTGAGTACCATACGCGTAAGGTTATCAGCACCAAATGGCTGATCACCACCCACTGGAACAATACTGTCTTCCATCAAGCCTGGCTCGTTACCAATGAAGATATCGGCAGTAGTGTAATCCATCCAGTTGAAGCGACGAACCTTGTAAGGGCAGTTGTTCGCGCAGTAACGTGTTCCAATACAACGGTTGTAGGTCATCTGGTTGAGACCTTCCGAAGAGTGGTTGGTTGCAGCTACTGGACACACGTTCTCACAAGGAGCGTTATCACAGTGCTGGCACATCATCGGCTGATAAACAACCTGTGGGTTGTCTACATCACCATAGTAATAGCGGTCAATACGTAACCAAGTCATCTCGTGGTGACGAGCTACTTCGTTTTTACCTACTACCGGTGTGTTATTTTCAGAAATACAAGCGACTACACAAGCAGAACAACCTGTGCAAGAGTTCAAGTCAACGAACATGCCCCAGTGGTGGCCCATCTTATACTGCTCGTCGTGTCCGTCGTAGAGCGAGTAGCTATTGAGTTTTTGATGGTGCTCGCGCTCATGTTCAAGCTCTGTAACGAAAGTCTCAACTTCAGCTAGGTCGGCGGTGCGAATGATAGAACGTTCAGTCAAGTTGCCTTTGTAGCCTTTGGCGATTCCGCCATACCCATTGAACATGGTACGTTCCTCGTCAACTACAACTGGCTCTCCATCGTCCTTACCAGTTACACCCATGGTGTGGTGGTACTGTACGATTGCAAAGCGATCATCTTGATCAATCGCTTCACTTACTTCTACGTCTGTTGCGTAGTACTGGCGGTTACCGTCTCCATCAATCGAAGCCCATGGATAGACATTTACACCTACACCTTGACCAGATTTTCCGATTACTGAACGACCATACCCAGTTGCAATTCCAACCGTATCTGTTGCCATTCCGAATTGGATGACACAGGTAGGTTCTGCAGTCGCTTCACGTGCAGTAACGCTTACTTTATCGGTTCTACCTTTCAGCTCATCGCTGTTGAGTTCTCTAAAGACTTCGTAGTTGTGACCGTGCGTATAGGTAACAGGCACTTGTAGGTAATTACCCCAACATGTACGTGTTACAGGATCTGGAACTTCTTGTAACCAAGGGTTTCCAGCATACTGACCATGACCTACGGCCACAGACTCGTACATCGCCATTTCAACGACTCCATCAGCTGCTGGCTTTCTGACACCTGAAGCACTTGCGCTTCCGCTAAAACCAGTCATGCTTTCCGAACCGTAAGTTGGTCCAGCTACAAAAACACCTTCTGAAAGCGTAGAATCCCAGAAAGACTCAAAACTTGCAAATCTAGTTTGTGCTGGGAAAGTTGCTCCTTCCCAAACATTGCGAATGAAGTCTAGGTAAGGTTGCTCCGCTGTGGTGTCTAGCGCACCGCTATCTGCCCATGTGAGGAAGCTATGTCCGGCTTGACGTGTATTCCACAGCTGGTGGATCGTCGGCTGAATCACTGTGTACACCCCTCCGATCGGCTCAGCATCACCCCAGCTCTCGAGCACGTGGTGATCAGGAGCGACCATGTCGCACATTGCAGTAGTTTCATTATTGCTACCCGCAAGACTAAGTTTCATTGGAACTTTAGCAAGAGCCGCTGCGAAGCGATCTGCCTGCGGGTAGTCAAATGCAGGGTTGACATCACCGTGGAAGATGACCGCGTCAACACTTCCAGATGCCATTGCAGCAATACTCTTCTGCATATCCTTGTCAACTCCTTGGCGAAGCTTTGTCGGACGAGAGAAGTCTATTGTTTTTCCATAAGCACCGAGCATTGCATTGATCGAGTTGACCAATTTTTGCTCAGCGAGGTTATTACTTCCAGAGACAACAAGTGAACTCCCACGTGCAGCAACAAGATCTTTTGCAGCTGTCGCCAAAACCTTCTTCTCGTCAGCTCCGATACGAGCAGATCCTGCGCTTGATCCACCTGTGAGAGATGCCACTTGGTTGTGCAACTCGATGATAGCCTGACCAATATGACTAGGCTTTACTCGCACGCGGTGGTCTGCATTAGAACCTGTCAACGTCATGGTTGACTCCACTTGGTAGTGGCGGTTCATCGTTGGCTTCAATTGATTTACAACTCGACGACGCTTAGCGTACTGTGAGCTGTAAAGACTTGGGAAGACCCAAGTTCCGAGAAAATCACAGTCGATACCGACAACTACGTCAGCTTTATCAAAGTGATAGCTTGGAAGAACAGCTTTTCCAAAAGTCTCTGCATTTGCTTGAATAGCCGCAGAGGATGTAGCTGTGTCGTAGGTAACGACAGTAGCATTCGGATAAGCTGACTTGAATTCACCAAGCGCAGCGTTGAGGCTTGGACTGTGGACTGTATTCGTTATGATATGGACGTTAGCAGTAGACGGTAATTTGCCCATTGCTGTATCAACGTCCTCCCATGTAGCCGTTTCTGGTTTCCCATCGATCATTTTCATAGGTCCCTGGAAACGCTCGATGTCATACAAGCTAAGCACAGAAGCTTGCGCTCGTGCTGTAGTTCCATGACCAAGCATGCCACTCGCTGAGTTTCCTTCAATCTTAATCGGACGACCTTCGCGGGTCTTGACCAAGATCGGGCAGAAGTCGTTACCGTTTACGAAAGAAGATGCGTAGTACGTAGCAACACCAGGCACGATGGCGTCTGGTTTAGTTACGTAAGGCACCGCGTACTTACGAGGGATGTCACAAGCTGCTGCGGCGGTTGCCGCTCCTAGCCCGAAACCCATCATCTTGAGGAAATCTCGTCGATTAGACTTCATTTCCACTTCATCCGCCTGACCGACTTGGTCGGCAAGCGAGTGTGCTGGCATTTCGACCTTCGCCTGTTCGTTGAAGGTTTCTGTGTCGGTGAGTTGACCGAGGCCAACCCATGGTTGATTATTCTTACTCACGCAGCTTCGGTTTTGAAGACCTTCCCGAAAAACACGGGGCTGAAAGGGGAAATGACAATATTGACTTGGAGCAAATTAGTAGTGGCACTTTTGACATTCGAGTCCGCCGATCTCCTCGACGGTCACTTTGTCTCTAGTTCCTGCTTCTAACTCGTTATGATACTGCTCGTAATTCTGGTAGTAGGGGTTATCATCAAACTGCACCGGCGTCTTACGGTGGCAATTGATACACCAACCCATACTTAGTGGGCTGTACTGATAAACCTCTTCCATTTCTTGTACTGGACCGTGACAGGTCTGACACTCTAACTTACCTACAGACACGTGTTGAGCGTGGTTGAAGTAAGCGTGGTCTGGAAGGTTGTGAATACGCGGCCACTCGATTGGACCTGCGATCTTGTTGTCGTACGTGCCATTCGTGAGAGAAGCTACGATACCGTTCCACTGTGCATCGGTCTCTGTGTCAACCTCTGTCTTCGTAGCACTCGCATTCAACTCTTGGAAAGTAGTTGATATCCACTTTCTGTAGACCTTCTCGATGGAGTCACGAGAAATCTCCTCGTAGTTCTCGATGTACTTGTCTGTGTTAGGGTCAAAACCAATAGACGCGTAGATCTTGGTGAGTTCTGCCGTTCCATATGAAGGACCTTTCTTAATGGCCTTATGGCAATTCATACAGGTGTTCGCTGCAGGAATCACAGAGTGCTTACTACGGCGTGCTCCATCGTGGCAATACTGACACTCAATCTTATTTTTACCAGCGTGGAGTGCATGACTAAACTTGATCGGCTGCGTTGGTTGGTATCCTTGCTGACGTCCAAGCTCAATGGCACTGTTTACGGTCGTGTATCCTCCAAGGAGAATTCCTGCAAGAACCACGAAAGCAATGAAACCAGGGCTAGTTAATGTCTCAACTAAAGTCTTACGTCTCACATCCTTACCAGCAGCGACATCTTGCATGTACCTAAGGTTGCTAATAACCCGAGTAAGTACGAATGATAGAATGACGAGTATTCCTAAAAGGAGGCTATAAAGCCAAACGTTTGAAGACTCAACAACTTCACCAGCTTCTGGCACAAGTCCACCAGCAGGCACAGCACCTACACCAGTGTAGACATTGTGGATGTAAAGCAACATCGACTCAATCTCGACATCAGTCAAGTTTGGGAAGTTGGTCATTACGTTAGGCTTCCACTCAGCCCAAAGAGCTTTCGCTCGCGGTTGTCCAGCAGCAATTGAAGCTTGAGAACCACGAATCCAAGCATAAAGCTCTTCTCGCTCGTACTCTGCCCAATTCGCTTCTGCTTCGCCTAAAGCAGGTCCAGTCATCTTGTCCTTCATGTTCCTGTTGTGGCAGGAAGCACAATTGTTGGAGAAGAGCGTTTTACCAACGGCAGCATCTGCCCCGTCGATATACTCTCCTTGCGCAAAGGTGTTTTGCGAAGAGAGTAGGAATGTCGCTGATGCTAAGAGACTGAAAATCAGGCTCAAGCGAGCGGTTTTGGTTAGTTGTAAAAAACCTGTGATCATAATGACGCTTCGGTGTTCTGCGAAGATAGCGAGTACTCCAAGTTTCAACGGAAATTGAAAGTAAATGTCCTGCCTACGTTGCCTATTTAGATAGGTTCCAAGCAGTGACACTTTCTCGCTATGTCTTAGCGGCGCAAGATTACAAAGAAAAGACACTATCCCGTTAGTAGATTTCTGGTAGAAGTAGATGTTTTAGACTGCTACTGGTGCTTTAATCATCGGATGATGCTCATAGCCAATGATTTGGACGTCCTCGAAGGAAAATCCATCTATTTTTCCAGTTCCTTTCCCCAATGCTAATCGTGGGAGTGCCTTGGGTTTTCGCGAAAGCTGGAGCTTAGCCTGATCAAAGTGATTATGATAAAGGTGCAAGTCGCCAAATGTGTGCACGAAATCTCCAGCCTCCAAGCCACAGACCTGCGCCATTAAGTGTGTGAGCAGTGCATAGCTGGCAATATTGAACGGGACTCCTAGAAACACATCTGCCGAACGCTGATACAACTGACAGCTCAATTTCCCATCGGCTACATAAAATTGAAAAAGACAATGACAAGGTGCCAATGCCATGTCTGGGATATCCGCCGGATTCCAAGCTGAGACGATGATGCGACGGCTGTTTGGATTATGCTTAATCGCTTCGACAGCTTCGGCTATCTGGTCAATGGTTTTGCCGGAAGGAGTAGACCAACTGCGCCATTGCTTGCCATAAACAGGACCAAGATCTCCGTTTTCATCTGCCCACTCGTTCCAAATTCGAACGCCATTGTCTTGCAAGTACTTAACGTTGGTGTCTCCTTTGAGAAACCACAATAGCTCATGAATGATACTCTTGGTGTGCAATTTCTTGGTCGTCACCATCGGAAAACCTTGCTGAAGGTCAAAGCGCATTTGGTGTCCAAAAACTGACCGCGTGCCCGTACCCGTGCGGTCTGGCCGGTCTACTCCATTTTCGAGAATATGCGAAAGCGCATCGAGATATTGCTGCATAGCGCCAAGAAACGAACCGAATTCGACCTATAGCATGCTGGGTGGAAAAGAACCTTCTCCTATTTGTACATTAGGACGGTGTCCACTTTTGTACGTACAGCCAACCACCGACTTAGCGACGAAATCTTTTCGTCCGACAGAGGCTGCTTGTGCACGATCCAGGCTGCACCAACCTTCAGCTCAGGGATTGTGTCCTTGCTTTTCCCGACGGTCTGTAACCTACCAAATCTTATGCCCTCAACCTCTGGATAAAGAACACTCGCTTCATCTATAATGGCGGTCATCGCTATCGTGTCTTTGGTCTTTGCAGACAACTGCTCTTTCAGGGCCAGAATGTGTTGCTCTTTTTCAGACAGGTCTTCTGATTTGCGTTGGTATAAGGCATTCATCGCACTCTGCTCTTGCAACAAGGCCATTTGTGCCGACGTGACCCCTGGTTCGTTTTCAGAATCTTGAAGTAAGCGCAGGGTCGTACCTTTCAATCCATGATCATCTAGCTCTCTTTGGAGATAACTGATCTCGGTATCAGAGACAGTCTGCCCAATAAGAACAAGTTCGATCAATCGACTCGAATCTCTACTGCTCCCGCTGATTTTTTGAGCAATGATTTCTGCCCCCTCGAAATTGCATTCTTCCTCAATAAATCGCTTCGCACGATTTCTAAAAACACTATCTTGAACCGTATTGTAAGCAGTGTAAACACTTGGAACAGCGACCAAGGCCACAAGCAGGTAAATCCAGATTTTCACCTTACGTTCTTGCGCATCATCCACAAAGCTGTGGCGTGAAAAACGCATGAACCTCACCAAGATGAAGGTTGAGAAGGAGATGAAAACCAGATTAATAAAAAACAAGTATAAAGCACCTGCGAAGTAGAACCACTCTTGGTAGGCGATCGCGTATCCAGCCGTGCATATTGGGGGCATGAGCGCTGTTGCAATTGCCACGCCTGGTAGTGCATTAGACTTCTCTTTTCTCGAAACCGCGATGATTCCGACGAAGCCTCCGAATGTGGCGATCATCACATCGAAAAGCGTAGGTGAAACACGAGCAAGTAGCTCACTTTGCGCCTCACTCAGCGGACTTAGATAAAAATACAGTGCACTCACCGCCACCGACATAATGGTCGCGATTGCCAAGTTCTTAAGTGAGGTTAAAAAGAGTTCGAAGTCATAAATTCCGACGCCGACGCCTATACCCAAAATGGGCCCCATGAGTGGACTAATAAGCATCGCACCTATGACCACGGCAGGACTATTGACATTCAGACCGATAGAACATATAAGGATGGCAAACATCAGAATCCAAAGGTTCGCCCCTTTGAAAGGAACACCTCTTCTAACGCTCTCTAAAGTCTGTCCTTCATAAGCAGCGTCTTCGTGCAGGTCAAACCTTGCACTCAAGAAACGCGCTAAGACACCTTTAATGACTCTTCCCGTTTCAACTGGGCTTTGCTCGATAGAGTCATCAGAAGGTGGTGGTGGTGGAGAATCGGCCATAAGAAGTACTAAGTGGCCGCAAGCTACTATTCCTACTAAATGTCAGGTAATAACTCGTCGGCTACCTAGTACTACGGATTAAATCGCTTGGTGGTTAAACGGTTGGAGCACCATCTCGCTCACTACCCCACTCGACGGCTGTTGGCACAAGAACCAAATTGATCGCGCGGCTTCATCTGCGGTTACAAACTTGTCTCGTTGCACGCGCATGTCGATGGTATCCCAGAATGCGGTATCCGTCCCACCTAGGTATAAGTTCGTGATTCTAACTTGAGTTCTTTTGAGTTCTTCGCGCACACTCTTTAGCATTCCATTCAAGCCGTACTTACTCGCTGCATAAGCTGAAGCACCTGTCATTGGGGTCTTACCGAGTACGCCGGGTAGATTGATTATAAGTCCTTGCTTGCGCTTTTTCATGCCTGGCACAAATCCTTTGAGAAGACTGAATGCGCCCTTTAAATTGACATCCAAGGAGTTCGAAAAGTCTTCGAAGGTTAAGTCATCTAAAGGTTTGATGATCCCAACCCCTGTGGCATTGACTAGAATATCTACACCCTGCTCTCCTGTGGCTTGGTTTATTTGTTCAGCTGTCGCCAAAACCTCCGAGTGGTTGGTGATGTCAAGTACATAGGTCTGATCAGATGAAATACCTACATCCTTAGCTACTCTTTTTAGCGCTTCGGCATCCCTACCTGTGAGATAGACATTCGCTCTACTGTTTTTCACAAGCTTAGCTAGTGCGTGACCAATTCCGCCAGTTGCTCCAGCGATGACAACGTTTTTGTTCTGAAGGTTCTCCATAATATCTGTTGAAGTATTAAACCTGTCGTATTGTTGTTGATCATGGAAAAATTTCGCTACAACTTTATCCAGATTTCCGAACGCTGTGTACTGAAATCACTGGCTATACTTCCCCTCCTTGCAGTTGGTTTATTACTATCGGGATGTGGCGGGAGTGAATCTGCTCAAGCTGAAGAAGATCGTATATGTCTCGCAGGAGAACCTCGCCCAATTTTTAAGACGGGCGACAACGGCGTGTATGAACATAAATTTTTACCTGAAGGACAGTATAGCCAGGAATTTGTCCGATTTGAAACAGGAGAATTACTGTCTATCATTCAGGCTGGGTGTGACACGTTGATCCAAACTTTCGAGCTTCCTGTTCCAGATTCAGTGCAATCATGGCCAAGTTTTCGTCGCTTGGCACTCGAAAGATTTATGCGATATGGCAATTTAGACCCCCGTCATTTTGCCTTTGGGCAGTACGCGAGGGCTTTAGAGGTGCTTCCTCCAAATTTCCCTATCGCTCAACCCGCAAATTTGGCACCCGGCCTAACCGTCAGATTTTTCAAGCTTCCGACTCCTGAAGGAACTACTTGGCAGGTGGTATATGAGCAAGATCTAACCCAAATTAAATGACAAAACTGACACATTGTCGTGTGTGGAAAAGCATTCTGTAATGCACCTTGCGCATGTATCAGTAAGTAGTGGGACCCCCGAGGAAGAATTAGTTTCCTCGGGGTCTTTTATTTCCTATAGTTTCCTGTAGCAGTTGACATGTAAGATCATATCAAACCATTACATATTCGATATTTCTAAATATTCTTTTGGAGTTTTTACCTCATTTCTTCAAATCAATCACCGTGTATCCCTATATCCAGCTTGATTAAATTGCTCTTTTTCCAAGAGGATATCCTGCGTTGCGGTGGGTTGTGATTTGCATGCTACTTTCGCCACCAGAAACCATATGGAGCTCTACGCATTTTAAGATGCAGATCTTCATTTGCCCTACACTCACAACCACTCTTATGCAGTACGATTTAATCGTCATCGGAACAGGACCTGGCGGCTACGTAGCAGCCATTCGCGCAAGTCAATTAGGCCTTAAAACAGCCGTCGTAGAACGAGAATCTCTTGGCGGGATATGCCTCAATTGGGGTTGTATACCTACCAAAGCACTTATTAAGAGTGCTCAGGTATTTAATTATATCGAGCACGCCGATCAATACGGTATCAAAGTAGGCAAACCAACTGCTGACTGGGGCGGTATGGTTAAGCGTAGCCGTGGCGTAGCCGATGGGATGAACAAAGGCGTTCAGTTTCTCCTCAAAAAGAACAAGGTTGATGTCCTCATGGGCTCAGGCAAACTTGTCAAAGGCAAGAAAGTCGAAGTCACAGATGCGAAAGGAAAGGCCACTACATATGATGCGAAACACATCGTTGTAGCTACGGGTGCACGCGCCAGAGCGCTCCCTAACTTACCTATCGACGGAGAAAAAGTAATCGAGTACCGCAAGGCAATGACGCTCGCTAAGCAGCCAAAATCAATGGTTGTCGTTGGCGCTGGCGCCATCGGAACTGAGTTCGCCTACGTATATGGAAGTATCGGCACGAAGGTGACTGTTGTTGAATACATGGAAACTGGTCTGGTGCCTCGTGAGGATGCCGATGTTTCTAAGGAGCTAACTAAGATTTACAAGAAGGCTGGCATCGACGTACTTGCGAATACCAGCGTCGAGTCTGTCGACACTAAGGGCAAGCAAATCAAGGTAAACGTCAAGAACCGCAAAACAGGCAAGACTGACGTCATTACTTGCGACGTGGTACTTTCCGCTGCTGGGGTTGCTCCAAACACAGAAAACATTGGTCTTGAAGAGCTTGGCATTAAAACAGAGCGCGGTGAAATCATCGTCGACGAGATGTATCGCACCAACGTAGAAGGAATCTACGCAATTGGCGATATCACTCCAGGACCTGCTCTCGCGCACGTTGCAAGTGCTGAAGGGATCATTTGTGTTGAAGCAATTGCAGGACATTCTCCTGAGCCGATGGATTACGGAAACATTCCAGGCTGTACTTACTGTGTACCAGAGATTGCAAGCGTAGGCCACACCGAGGCAAGCGCACGCGAAGCAGGCTATGACTTACGCATTGGTAAATTTCCATTCTCAGCTTCTGGAAAAGCCAGTGCTGCTGGTGTGAAAGAAGGGTTTGTCAAAGTAATCTACGACAAGAAATACGGCGAGTTACTTGGTGCTCACATGATAGGAGCCAACGTTACTGAAATGATCGCCGAGATCGTTGTTGCGCGCAAGCTTGAAACGACAGGACACGAAATGCTTAAGGCCGTTCACCCACACCCTACCATGAGTGAGGCTGTGATGGAAGCAACCGCCGCAGCGTACGACGAGGTCATCCACCTCTAGTCTGTCGCAACTATTAACCCTCTAAAGCCGAATCTACTTCCGAGTAGGTTCGGCTTTTTTTGGCTCCACAGTTTAGTCTACTGAAACCCTCAGCTCATTGTCTGAAGGCTCATTAGTATTGCCTTCATCGTTCTTACGCTGGGCCTTCCCCCAAAGCACTGGACTCCCTTGTGCTTCTAGGATATATCCCGAGTCTTCAGATTCCTTGTTCCTACTGAAGTCTGGACGTTTTTGACCCGAAGAGGCCGCTATGATGTAACCTACGCCTTCATCTGGCCGATAATACCTACCTGCAATCGGTGCGAATACACGTTGCGTATCAAGAGGCAACTCTTTGGATAAGGCTAAAATGCGTAAGCGCTGTGCCGCCGTCAACTCAGGTGCCTCCTGTACCGATGCAGCCGCTGAAGAAGATGTGCTTTCGTAGGTTATCCGTTCAGCTAGACGTCTTTTCGCTAAAGTGATAAACTCTTGCTTGTCCGTCAGTTTAAGGCGAATGTTTAATGCTTCCGTTGAGTTTCCTCTGCCAGCATCTTCAAGGTGGCTGAGTTTACCGATCAGTTCCGTAGAGGCATCCTCGGCTCCCATAATTTCGGAACTCAGATAATCTCTTTCTATCCCAGTCACGGCATAGCGTGATTTGCGCTCTGGTTTTGACTTATTAGGTGGAGTTGGCTTCTTCGCCTCGAGCATCATTTCATTTAGTTCTTCCCTGATGGTAATTGGGAGGAGGCTGAAGTTGGCCGTTGATTTACTTGTTTTGGCGAAAGCAAATAAGGAATCACGAAGCGCTTGGTAGCGATCTCTCAAAATAAAGCCTAGCGTATCTCCAGGCTGAACATCTTCTTCTAAGGCAACACTTTTAAAGGTAGCCCCCGACAGTGCGGGCAAGGTTAAAGTGTCAAGTTCCTGTGGGTATACGGGCTTGACAACTTTACTCATCTTCGCATGCTGAGGTTTTATCTTAGGCAGCAGATAGTAGGCTCCAACGAGGCATGCAATACTAAGAATCAATAGTAAGAAAATCCATAAGGTTTTCATGATAATTAGCTTTGCGCAGCGTTTACCTGATAAAAGTAAGTGCCTTTCTCAGACAGTAAGTGTTCATGGCTTCCAACACTATCTAATTCAGTAGCTTCAATACTAAGAATCAAATCACTACCATAAGCTGCATTCAATCTTTCTGCATTCATTATGAAGAGTCGACCTTTACACCAAGGCAATAAATTGTCCATGAGTAAGCCTTCATCATAGGCTTCGAGATTATTGGTTACTCCATTTAATACAAGTGCGTCAACGCCACTATAAACGGCCCTAGCTATCAATGTACGGCTAGCCATTTCTCTACTGACACCTTCTCCTTCAAAGCCTACAAGGGAGTATAAACCGCGTGGTGGTGCATCATGAGGAATGCCTACGAGTTCAGCTGCAACTTTCACCGCATCAAAATCTGGACGATCTACCATAGCAATATTTGATGCAATAGATCCAGAAGCGATGAGGCTATTCCTATCTAAAGCACTGAGCTTTCCGTAGTCGGTCAATGTGCGTACTTCATCAAAGTTTCCGTCGAAAAATAGGCGAACATTTCGATCGTTTCTACGACCTAACAAACCAGCGATAATATCCTCACGTGTTTGTTTATCTGTTCCCACAAGTGCTATTCTACAAGCGCCTGGGAAGGTGACGCGCTGCTCTTTACCTGATTGACCATCCCAAACAATTGTTAGTGTTTCAGGCTTTTTCGGCAATGAATTCGCGATAATAACTCCTGGTTCACCAAGATCATTTACGCGAAGTCTAGCTGCCTGAAGACGATACCACTTTAGTAGCACTGTTGAGATCGACATGAACGGAACCATCGTTAAGGCGATAAGAATAATCCCAAACAATAATTCACCTACTTGCAGACCTGCATATCCCAGTTGATATAGTCCACAAGTGATCAGGCAAATCGCGGAAACCATCATCAGTACGCGAATAAGTTGGCGTTCGGCACTGTATTCCGATGAGATAGAAAGAAAGGCAGACTCTGCTTTTTCGTTTTTTTCTTGAAGCCTTTCTAAGAGATATTTACCACCATCTAAGGAATGCGTATCAGGAAGGACACGCGCAAATTCATACAGTGCCTCACGTTGTTTCAGTTGAGCTTCGCGGGCAGCTTCTCTTGATTCTCGATTTAAGCCAAATACATATTGACCTAACAAAATGAGAAGTACTTCTACAGCCAATAGAGATAAGCCCCAGATAAGATCTGTAAAGATCAAAAATATTATAGAGGCTACGATTGTAACAACACCAACAATGAGCGTAGCCAAATTATAAGCGTACCAAACTCGAATATTGTCGATATCGCTTACCAGCTTTAAGTAGAGTTCGCCGTCAATCGGACGAGAAATATCTGCTGCTCTGATCTCGACATGTTTCGTCAAGCGATCTACTTCTGTTTTGCCCGAGGCACTTGCGAAGGATATCGATTGTCGTCTCAGCAAGTATGCCGCTAAGATGATGCCCGCAGTGGCTAGAAGCAAGGCACCAAAATGTTGCCATACGCCTTCTCGAAATTGAAGATCAATAGCTTGTTGCAGCACCTCGTTTAGCGTATACAAGCCAAAAGCTGTCGCTCCAGCGTAGAATAGACCAAGTAGGGAAATCTGCCAGGGGAAAGTCCAAATGGTTGAAGCTGCTTTTGAATCTTTGGCATCAGCTACTTGGTTCTCAGTAGCCTGAGTTGGACGAATGATCAAGCCTGCTCGTGATCTACCTGGGCCGTATCGGTGAGCCTCGAAATCATCACGAGACATGGTTCGTTTTCCCTGCGCAGGATCGTGGATCGAGATATTGGCATAGCTCGCCTTGGTAACTACGATGAAATGATCTCTATCCCAGTGTAAGATGGCAGGAAGAAGATCCCCTTGTAGAAGCTCGTCGTAAGGAAGCTCGGCCGCAAGCGTCTGGAAGCCTAAGATTTGAGCTCCTTTCTCAAGTCCGCCCATGTCAGCACCGCGCTCTGTCGTGTCCGTCACCTCACGCAGGCGTTCCATCGAAGCTACCACGCCAAAGTGTTCCACAACCATACGAAGACAAGTGGCTCCGCAGTCGCGTTCTTCGAGTTGTGGGTAGTATGGAATTGGGCCGCTCAAGTGTTTGTAGTGTTTCTCAGCCCTGAGGCTCGACTGCTTAGGATAAAGGTGGTCACTATGTAGACACCATGCCTGTTTCCAGCGATACAATGCCCCCTTTAGGCTAGGAATTTAGCCTAAAATACCCAACCTACGTTACTGGCTTTCAATCCATTATCTTGATGCTGGCTAAGCATTCACGATAGCAATGAAATCAGCTGGTTTGAGACTTGCACCACCAATGAGTCCTCCATCGATATCTGGCTGACTGAAAAGCTCGTTAGCATTGCCTGGCTTTACAGATCCACCGTAAAGAATCGTAGTAGTATTTGCTACGCTGTCGCCAAAACGCTCGTTGAGCCACGACCGCACGAACTTATGAATGGCTTGTGCTTGAGCAGGAGAAGCAGTTATTCCTGTGCCGATTGCCCAGCATGGTTCGTAGGCCAGTACGACATTCTTCATCGCTGGTGCATCGAGATGCGCAAACCCTTCGTGCAATTGACGAGCAACAACTTCTTCCTCTTGATCTGCTTGACGCTGATCGAGTGTTTCTCCAAAACAATAAATCGGAGTGAGATCATTCGCAAGTGCTTGGCTAATTTTTGCCGCGAGCAAGTCTCCTGTTTCGCCATGAAATGCACGTCGCTCGGAGTGTCCAACAAGGACATAAGAGCAGCCAACGGACTTCAATTGTCCCCCGCTGATCTCTCCCGTGTGTGCTCCGGACTCGTGAGAAGAGATGTCTTGAGCACCAGAATAAACGTTTGACGCATCCTTGACAATGTCAGAAAGTGCATGTAAATGTATTGCTGGAGCGCAAAAAACGACTGGAAAGTCCGACTTCCCGAGTTGCTCAACCACCTCAGTTGCAAGGTCGCAGCCCGCTTTGAGGTCAAGATTCATTTTCCAATTACCTGCAACCAATCGGCGCTTTTCTTTTAGTGTAGACATGGCGCTAAGAAACACACTGTGCACAAACCATGGTGAATAGAAAAAACACGCAACTACATTTACGGCCAGCATGAAGAAAAATCTACGTCTCTGGCTACCGTGTACGCTAGTACTTGCCACCCTACTACCCTCTTTTGGCTTCTCGCAATCTTTACTCCACGGACTTGATAGTTTGGATTTACCGGAAGCAGTTGTTTTAGCAAATCGAGCACCAGTGGACCGCCAAAGTGTCGGTCACACACTCGATATCATTACGAAGGCTGAGTTGCAAGCATTGCCAATCACGAATGTCTCTGAAGCACTGCAGTTTGTTGCAGGTCTAGATGTACGTCAGCGTGGACCTAGAGGAGTACAAGCGGACCTGAGCATTCGAGGGGGGACATTTGATCAGGTGTTAATCCTTGTGAATGGCATCCGCTTATCAGATCCGCAAACAGGACACCACGCACTCAATATTCCTGTACCGCTCGAAAATGTCGAGCGAATTGAGGTGCTTAAAGGACCAGGGGCTAGACTTTACGGCCAGAATGGTTTTGCTGGTGCGATCAACATCATCACCCATCCACAAAAGAAGCAGGTCATCGGCTTGCGCGCTGAAGCAGGTGAGAACGGTTTGTACGGTTTTGGCGCAAGCATAAACCTGCCAAAAGCAGGAGTGAACCACTTGCTCAGCTATCAACGCGACCTTGCTCAAGGCTATAGACACAATACTGATTTCGATATTGAGAACATCATGTACCAAGGGGAAACTTCTATTGGTGCACACAAGCTCTCATTAATTGCAGCATTGAGTGAGCGTGCATTTGGTGCGAACGGTTTCTACGCTAGCGCGAGCGCAACAGAGCAGTTTGAGGAAATTCAAACAAGTATCGTAGGGCTCCAGCATGCTGTCCGAGATGACAAAGGAAGTTTCTCACAGCGTTTGAGCTGGAGACGTAATCAAGACGAGTACGTATTCATTCGATCTAACCCGAGCATCTATAGGAATCTACATATTTCGCAAACCTACAGTTACGATGCATATAAATCTTTCAATAACAAGTATGGTAGTCTAGGTCTAGGTGGAGAAGTACGGGGAGTAAATTTGAAAAGTAATTTGCTTGGCGATCGCCAGCGTGGGGTGATTAACCTCTTGGTAGAACAACGTTTAGATTTATTCGACACTAAATTGAACGTAACCCCTAGCCTTTCGCTTAATTATATAAGCGATGTTGAGACGAGAGTTCTCCCAGGGCTTGACGTTGCTTATGAGTTCTCTGACAACCTCACCTTCTACGGAAATGCAGGAATGACTTCTCGTATACCTACCTACACTGACCTCTTTTACTTCGACCGTTTTAATGAAGGAAATCCAGATCTTTCGGTCGAACGAGCATATGCATTTGAGCTTGGAGCAAATTTTGAAAAAAATGGCTGGGAGGTAAAAGGTGCTATTTGGAATCGCGAAGCACTTGACCTGATCGACTACGTTAGAGACTCTCCAGCAGACACTGTATGGCAACCGCAAAATATAGCCAACGCTAGCTTTTCGGGGGTTGAGGTTTCTTTGACAGCACGTAACCGTTGGAGGTGGTTGCCGTTAGCCCAAATGAGTTATAACTACATCCATGCAGACCTTAAAAATGATTCAGATGCTGATCGTATAAGTCGTTATGCACTTGATCAGTTGAGGCACCAGTTTATCACAACGACTATTTTCCGAATTACCACTCCTCTAAGCGCAACAGTGAATTTGCGTGTAGCTGATCGGGTAACTGAACCTGCGCCTGGCGAACTTCCAGTAGATTATCAATTGCTTGATCTTCGCTTAGACTATAGATTTAACGTAGCGCGCTTCTTTGTTGAGGCAACTAATATTCTTGACCAAGAATACACGCAAACAAATGGCGTCCCTCTTCCTGGTCGGTGGATTAGATCTGGCGTAACTGTCAACTTATAATTTAAGCCCTATAAATGGAATTTGGAAAGCCTGAGAATCCAGAACTTGTCGATTGGACTCTCTCTCCAGATACCGATCTAACTGCTCTCGTACTCAGGCGGCTTTCGCCAAAACCTGCAGCACCCGCTCAACTATTTATTGGTTCTACTTCGTGGGGAGATAAAGCATACGTAGGCAAAGTGTATCCAGCCAAAACAAAGGCTGCAAATTTCTTAGAAGCTTATGGAAAGCAGTTCAACACCATTGAGCTGAACACGACCTTTTACAGAATGCCTACGGCTGACCAGACAGCTAAGTGGGCAGCAAAGGTTCCCGATGATTTTCACTTTTGCCCGAAGGTCAATAAACTATTGAGTCAGTCGAAGAATCTAGGTGTTGGCACAAATCGAATCGTTGAATTTTGCGAGGGTGTAAAAGGTTTTGGCGATAAGCTGGGCCCCTGTTTTATTCAGTTGCCTACTCATTTTGATACCTCGAATTTTGAGGCACTACTTTCGTTTCTAGACCACTGGCCAAGTGAAGTTCGACTAGCGGTTGAACTTAGACATGAATCATGGTTTGCAGAAAGCAGAGGCGCTGATCTTTTTGCAGAACTTTATGCTCGTGGCATTGGAACGACTCTTTCTGATGTCGGCGCCAGAAGAGATGTAGCGCACATGAATGTTACTGCCAGCTTCTTTTTGCTTCGTTGGGTTGGGAACGTTCACCCAACGGATCAACCTCGTTTAGAAGCATGGTCAAAAAGACTTACATCTTGGATTACAAGTGGATTACAGGAGGCCTATGTGTTTACGCATCAGCCTCAAGCGCCAGCATCGGCGAAATCTGCTACAGACTTTGAGCGCTTTTCAAGACTACACTATCCTACTCCGATCGAAACTCGATCACCTACGTTGATAGAAAGTCCTAGCAATTCGGATATGCAAACAAAACTGTTTGGGTAGTTTTATCGTATTCAAAATGCGTAAAGCACCGTAGGTGCTACTATCTTTTCGCCTATGTCTGACCAGCTGCCTTACACTCACAGAGACCTGTCATGGTTGTCTTTCAATCAACGCGTGCTCCAAGAAGCAATGGATCCGTCTGTTCCACTACTGGAGCGCTTGAAATTTATGGCGATCTATGCAAGTAACCTTGACGAGTTTTTCAGGGTCCGTGTAGCTAGTCACCGTAACTTGGTTCGCCTTGGGAAAAGCACCAAGCGGGAGCTCAACTATGATCCAAAGGTCATTCTTAGAGCTATACTTAAAGAGGTAAACGCCCAGCAGGAGCAGTTCAGCAAAATCTATTCGGAAGTGCTGATTCCCGCCCTCGCTGATCACGGCATCTATACGCGCAGACGTCTTGAATTAGACCAGAAACAAGAGGCCTTTGTAGAAGAGTTTTTCCATGATCACATGCTACCTTTTGTGCAACCCGTGCTTTTGGTCAAAAACAAGGTGCGTCCATTTTTGAATAATGGAGCACTGTATTTGGTCATTGAAATGATCGACAGGGTGAACGTTGAAACGACCTACGCGCTCGTCAAAATCCCAAGTGATGAGCTGGGTCGATTTATCACGCTCCCAACTACCGAAGAAGGAAAACATGAAGTCATACTCATGGATGACATCGTTCGCCATTCCATCAGCTGGATGTTCCCGGGTTATGATATTCAAGACACCTATTCCATCAAATTGACGCGTGATGCGGAGCTGTACATTGATGATGAGTTTTCAGGTGACCTCGTCGCCAAAATCCGCAAAGGATTATCGAAACGTCACGTCGGTCCCGCGAGTCGCTTTGTTTACGATCGGGAGATGCCTGCTGACTTGCTCGCGTACCTTAAGGATACCTTTAACTTAGGTCGTTACGACCTTTTGCGTGAAGGTCGCTATCACAACAACTCCGATTTTTTCAGCTTCCCCTCTTATGGATTGGATGATCTGAAAAATTCTCCGATGCCGCCGATCGCTCACACCGTATTGACACAGGCGGAGGATTTCTGGAAAGCTATTCGAGAAGAAGATCACCTGCTTTATTACCCTTATCACGATTACGAGCCGGTCGTTCGCTTTTTCGAAGAAGCCAGCGCCGATCCTACAGTGACACACATCAAGATTGTCCAATATCGAGTGGCAAAGGTCTCTCGCATCATGGACGCCATCTGTGCCGCAGTCAAGAGAGGGAAACAGGTGACTGTTTTTATTGAGATCAAAGCACGATTTGACGAGGAGGCCAACCTTGCATGGGGTGAAAAATTGGAGAAAGCAGGCGTGACTGTTCATTATTCCTTCCCTGGGGTGAAAGTGCACTCTAAAGTTGCTATGGTAAGACGCGTGGAAGATGGAGTTGGAAAACTCTACACCTACATGAGCACGGGTAACTTCCATGAGAACACTGCAAAAATCTACAGTGACTTCGGTCACTTCACGACTGACAAGCGTATTACTGACGAGGTAGCTCGTCTGTTCAGTTATCTCGAAACCGTCAAGCGCCCGAAGCAGTCGTTTGAGCATCTGCTTGTTGGCCAGTTCAATATGCGGGCAACCTTTATCGACAAGATTGACCGTGAAATCAAGTTCGCTAAAAAAGGTAAAAAAGCACGCATCTTACTGAAGATGAACAGTCTTCAGGATACCAAGATGATTGAAAAGCTATATGAAGCTAGTCAAGCAGGCGTTGAAATTCGCTTGATCGTTCGAGGCATTTTCTCTCTAGTTCCTCAAGCCGAAGGCTTCTCAGAGAACATCCAAGCCATCAGTATCGTGGATCGCTACCTAGAGCATGCTCGCGTATTCATGTTCCACAACGGTGGGGATGATGAAGTGTATCTCAGTTCTGCGGATTGGATGACGCGTAATCTTTCCTACCGAATTGAGACGGCCTTCCCTATCTATGATGAGGTACTCCGCAAAAGGATCGTCGATCTTATGGAGATTCAATGGGCAGACAATGTGAAGAGTCGCACCTTGGATGCAAAAATGAAAAATACCTATCGTCGTACCTCTCAGGACCTTGCCATCCGATCGCAGGTGGAGAGCTATTACTACATCAAGCGTTTGGAGGACCAAGCGCAAGTTGCATTAGCTGAGGAAGAAAATTGAATTGAAAAAAGTTAAAAGAATCTTTGCGATTGACTGTGCAAGCGATTACATTTGCGCTCGCTTCCAGTAAATGCAGATGTAGCTCAGCTGGTAGAGCGCAACCTTGCCAAGGTTGAGGTCGCCAGTTCGAACCTGGTCATCTGCTCTAAGAGCCCCGTAATCGAAAGATTGCGGGGCTTTTTCTTTGTCCAGCGGCTTCCGAGCTCTGCTCGGGCCGTACAAGGTGCGGACATTCAGGTGTGTTGTTTGGTTCAGGGTTCAGCACCATTCTTCGTTTGCCTCGCAAACTTTAGAATGGTGGTTCAGCTTCCTACCTTTGTGCTGCGCACTGCAGGGAGGAAGGTTCAGCATCCCGCAGTACTGAGGAGCCCTAGAATTTCTTGACATCAAAACCACCCGATGTCATCATTACCTTTAAGCCCTAAACGGGTGAAAGACTACAGGAAATATTCATCTTCCCTAAAACGGGAAGTTGCTCGTCGCTACCTAGCGGGCGAGTTTTCTTACCGAATAGCAGCCGAAGAATACGGCCTTGACAACAAAGATGTTGCTAAGGAATTTGTTCGATGGTATCGTAAGCAGCTTGTCAACGATCAGGCTGCAATAGCGGACTCACTCTCTAACGAGAGCCCGCCATTGCAACCTGATCTTAGCGCCAACTCTAAAGCCGATTTAGAAAAAGAAATAGTAAGGCTGAGAAAGATTGCTCACGAAGCCGAAGTAAAAGCTGAGGCTTGGCGCACGCTAGTGCACAATGCCTCTGAGCTAACAGGAACCGATCTCATAAAAAAGTTCGCACCCAAACCATCCAAGAAATAAGTGCTTCAGCACTTGGTATATCAAAGCAGACGATATGCCGATGGTTTGGGTATTCTCGACAGGCGCACCACCAAGCCCTGACTGCCACCAAGAAAAATGCAATCGATGAAGAAATAATTTGTCAGATTACCATTGACACCAGGCGTCGTTGCGGTAAGCGATTGGGGACGTACAAAGTGTTTACTGAGGTTAAAGAGGTCTTTGAATCAATAGGTATTAAGTGCGGGCGAGATAAGTTTTTTGATATCATGCGTGCAGCAGGCTTGTTGATTCGACCTAAGAAAACTCGCGTCCACACCACCGATTCATCGGCTTGGATGCGTCAGTTTGATGACTTGCGTAAAGATTTTACACCTACAGGTCCAGATCAACTTTGGGCCTCAGATATCACCTACATCGCCTGTGAAGAACACAAGCTTTACCTCTCATTGATTACCGATGAATACTCCAGACAGATTATGGGTTGGGAACTGCACTCTTCTCTGCACACCAGCGGTCCTTTACTTGCTCTTCAACGAGCACTGGCTCGCAGAGCTTTTCCTCGCAATCGAATTATTCATCATTCAGATCGCGGATGCCAATACGTATCGAGAGCGTACGTACGGACATTACGACGCAATGGCCTCAAAATAAGTACCACACAGAGTGGGTCACCTTATGAGAACCCACTCGCCGAATCTGTAAATGGACAGCTTAAGGTAGAGTACGACTTAGATCGTACCTTCAAAACCAAAGCCGCTGCTATAAATGCTGTACAGAAAGCCGTTCAACAATACAACGAACAAAGACCTCATGGATCTCTAAATATGCTAAAGCCTTGTCAAGTACATTACGGACAAATCGAGGCGAGTAAAGCAACGATAGGACAATTGCAGAAAGCGTAAACCCATCTTA
>CALDUE010000094.1 GCA_937923485.1 uncultured Saprospiraceae bacterium | reverse complement strand
CCTCCCACTGCGGCATTCCGAAAACGGTAGCATCTCTTCCTGCGCGGCCGATCTGGAGCTGACTTAAAAAGGATAGTACGAGTTTCGGTTTTTTATACACCGGAAAAACGAAGATGGTCTCCTTCTCTTCCAAAAACTTATTCTCCCACATTAGGTCTTGCAAGCCTATGTCCGCGGTTTCAAGCTTCCAAGTGCGCCAAGGTTTGTCCGTGGGAGAGAGCACCTTTTGCTGTTTCATCAGGTAGCGAACTTCTTGGTCCTGTTCACCAGTAGGAAGGCCAACGATAACCACTTGCTCCGGTTCGTAGTTATCACTGAGGTAAGCTGCAATACCGTCAAGGTGCGTAAGCAGACCTGGTTGCATTTGCAACATCCTTGGATAATTTTCAGAGAGTCTACTCGCTGCACTGAAGGGAACAACAAAAGGTATTCCGGTAGCCTTCGCAGGTGTAGCCGCTGCCCGGACATTTTTGGTGAGGTAAGGGCCGATAAGTGCATGAGACTGCTGGAGCTCTGGATCACCTATTAGCTTTTGAGAGATGCTAGCATCCGCTTCAGTGTCGAAAACTTGTACTACAGCTTTTTGTCCTTCCTTTTCGAGTGCTTCAAGCCCAAGTTTTACGCCTGCATAGTAGGAGAGACCCCAATCAGAGTTTTTCGGCAATTCCGCGCTACTGCTGTAAAATTGATTAGACAAAAAGGGCATCATAATGCCTATGACAGCTCCTTCAGGACCTGGTTTGCGGTCTAAATCATTTGCTTCCGGAACCTCGACAACTTCAATCTTTGCAGTGTCAAGGCCTATTTCAGTTGGTTTAACCACGATACCTCCATCTTTAGGAACGGTAGGGTCTATGGTCGAAGGTGCAGTTGGTTTCGTTGGTGTTTTAACCGTGCGCTGTTTGGGGTCGCAACTTGCCAAAACAAGCGCAACTAAGACAAATACGAGGAATCGAAGTCCAACTGTGTTATTCCCACTCAATGGTTGCCGGGGGTTTTGTACTGATGTCATACACAACGCGATTTACGCCACGAACATTATTAATGATCTCTCCACTGATGTCGGCTAGTAGGTCGTAAGGTAATCGACTCCACTCAGCTGTCATGCCATCTACGCTGTTGACGCATCGCAAGGCTACTGTTTTTTCATACGTCCGCTCGTCGCCCATCACACCTACCGTCTGAACGGGAAGTAGAATTGCTCCCGCTTGCCAGACCTTGTCATACCATCCTGATGATTTCAAGTGATTGGTGTAGATCGCATCGGCTTCTTGGAGAATCGCTACTTTTTCAGCTGTAATATCCCCTAAAATTCGAATTCCAAGTCCAGGACCAGGAAATGGATGTCGACTTAGGATATGCTTTGGTACACCCATTTCGGCCCCAACTTCGCGAACCTCGTCCTTGAAAAGACTTCGAAGAGGCTCTACAATTTTGAGATTCATGTGATCTGGAAGTCCGCCCACGTTGTGGTGACTTTTAATGGTAACACTCGGACCGTGTACACTTACAGACTCGATCACATCTGGATAGATCGTTCCTTGACCTAGCCACGTAACGCCCTTCGCTTTGTTTGCTTCTTCATCGAAAACTTCAATGAACGTCTTACCTATGGCCTTGCGCTTTCCTTCGGGATCTGATATTCCTGCTAAGGCATCATAAAAACGCTGCTTGGAATCTACGCCAGTGATGTTGAGTCCCATGCCTTTGTAAGACTCAAGTACTTCCTCAAATTCATCTTTACGAAGCAGGCCATTATCAATGAAAAAGCAGATTAAATTTTTACCAATCGCCTTTTGTAACAATGCGGCTGCTACAGAAGAATCAACGCCACCGGAAAGTCCGAGAAGAACTTTATCGTCACCGAGCTGCTTTTTGAGCGAAGCGACAGTTTCTTCAACAAAGTGAGCTGGTGTCCAATCTCCATCACATCCACAGATGTCATAGCAGAAGTTCTTCAACAGCTGCTTTCCATCGGAAGAGTGGGTAACCTCTGGGTGAAACTGGATTCCATATACAGGAGCACCAAATGTCGCTTCAGGCGCTTTAAAAGCAGCTACTTCCACATCTGCGGTGCTGGCCAGAAGCTCAAAAGATGAAGGCAGTTCGGTGATGGTGTCACCGTGGCTCATCCATACTTGAGAGTCTTGAGGCACATCCTTGAAAAGAACATCTTGGTTTACGATGCTTGACAGTTTTGCACGACCGTACTCGCGCTTATTACTGCTAGCTACCGTTCCTTCATGTGCGTGAGCAAGGTATTGTGCGCCGTAGCACACGCCTAGCACGGGGGCTTTGCCAAGCACCTTGTCTAATTCAGGAATCAAGGCTTCTTTCTGTAAGACACTAAACGGAGAACCCGATAAAATTATCCCCTTGGTGCTCTTGTCGAAGTCAGGAATCTTGTTGTAAGGGACGATTTCACAGTACACATTGAGTTCACGTACGCGACGCGCAATGAGTTGAGTGTATTGAGACCCGAAGTCTAAGATGAGAATCTGCTGTGTCATGCACGTTTATTCTTTAAGGCCGCGACCTTTCTTTACGATTTTTCCCTCTCCCTCAAGCTTGTGCATGAGTTTATCAAGGATGCCATTGATAAACTCCTTGCTCTTGTCAGTCGAGTAAGTCTTGGCCAATTCAACGTACTCGTTAAGCGTAACCTTCATTGGGATTTGCTTGAATTGAAGCAACTCAGCCAGCGCCATTTTGAGAAGCACCATGTCCAAGACGGCTACGCGTTCTACATCCCAGTTTTCAATAACTGGTTCGATGTCGCCGAGGAGCGCAACATCATTTTCGAGCACATAATCCAAGAGGTGCTCTCCGAACTCTTCTCGTGTTTCACTCTCCGTCCGATAAGCGTCGAGCATGGATTCAGACTGCGGCAAAGACTTTAAAATCTTCTTAGCGGATCCAATCACGAGGCTTTTGTCTTCATCCCATCGAGCGAATCGATCTTCTATAAAGTCGTTATAGCCTTCGCTGTCCATCAGTGCTTTATGCGACTTGAGTAGCGCACCTAGGCAAGCATCGAGCGTAGGTTCTTTGGTGGTTGCAAACTCTTCGTAGCCTTCCCAACCTTTTGCGATTTCATAAAAACTGCGGAGACGCTCCTCGTCGATGAGTTCGGCAAACTGGTGCTTTTCGGCAAAGACTAAGAGTTGCTCGCTGTTGTTAAGACTGAGCGTAAGTGGATTATCGAAGATGTGTGACTGAAAAGAGGTGTCCTCATCTGATTTGATGATCCTAGCTTTTCGGCGGTCTTTCTCTTCTCGAGCTTCCGCCAAAACCTTACAAAAGACGTATAAGTCGAACATCAGAGTCGCAAAACTCTGATCGACCATCTTGTGAAACGCCGTATTCGTTCCCTTCGCATTCAGTCCTTCATTCTGCCTTTCGGCAAAAAGGAGCTGCATGACTTTAATCCTAACGTTTCGCCTGGAGAGCATGTCAAAGAGTGTTTTACCGAAAGGTGAATGGTCAATAAAACCAACGCCGTTGCGAAACCGCAAAGCAAAGAAGCTTTCGCGAAAACACGGGTACAATTATGCCTATGTTTTGAACGTTTTTCCCTTATTCTAAGAAGACGTTGCATCTAAAGCAGGTGCGGCCCATCTTTACAGCGATGACGACTAACAATCTAACATGGTGGTGGCTTGACCGACGATTTGTTCGGAAGGCGTACCGTATGTAGTTGTATCATCAAATGTGTCAATGACTTAAGCGGCCTGCTCCTTCACCGAGCAGGCCGTTTTACGTTCGGCCATTTGCTGTTTTATTTCATCTGGACAGCTGAATGCTTTTATCTATACACTTCCACAACCTTCTGAAATCTACGATTTGTCAAGCCAATATCACTTCCAAATAAAACGGACACGGCTCCCCGCCGATGAAATCACACCGGTACGACTTTACCGTCAGTTGCGCACCTATTTTAGTCCTTCGGTATTGCTAGAGTCGAACAACTTCACCCAAGCACGAGACACGCATTCCATCATCGGAGTTGATCCATTGATTGAAGTTGAAATGCGTGATGGACTTTTTACGGAAACCTACTTTCCTGCTGCTCAAGCGGAACGTCAGGAAGTTGAGGGCAAAGCAGTGTTCGCAGCTTTTGAGTCGGTGGTCTCGAAAGTTTCCTACAGTGAAAATCCTGGTGACATCGATGGCTTTTTTGGGTTCACTTCATTTGATGCCTATCGCTTTGCAGAACCAGAAGTAGCCAACGCAGGT
>CALDUE010000093.1 GCA_937923485.1 uncultured Saprospiraceae bacterium | reverse complement strand
GAATTTCAAGAGGAATTTCTCGAAGTTCCAGAATATACTTCTACGAGCAATTTACCGATTCACTTTAGTCGTTTTGGTTTTGGAACACAAAGCCGAGGTGAAGACAACATGATTCATTTAGGTAGAGCACTCTTTTACGATACGCGTCTATCGGCAGACCTGTCCGTATCCTGTGCTTCTTGTCACGACCAAGCATTAGGATTTGCAGATAGCAAGTCATTCAGTGAGGGTATCGAAGGACGGAGCACTTCTAGAAACTCACCATCGATCAATAACATTCGTGCCTATTACGGCGATCATGGATCAGGTTTCTTCTGGGATGCCAGAGCAGTTTCTCTTGAGCGACAAGCAGAAGAGACAATGGCCAATCCACTTGAAATGGGAATGTCTCTTGAGGATGTTGCCCAACGTTTACGAGAAACAGAAACCTATCCGATACTCTTTGAGCGCCTCACAAATGATAAAGCTATTTCTGGTGAGACCATTACAAAAGCAATCGCAGCATTTACGAGAAACATCTCAAGTACCGATTCTAAATTTGATAAGGCACTAGACCGAAAGCTTCGCGCAGAGGATTCAAATAATTTCCGTTTTGATAATTCAATGGTTGAAGGCGATTTCTCATTAGGAGATGCATCTGAACGCTTCTCGGCAGAAGAGAATGCTGGTAAAGCGCTCTATTTGAACAACTGTGCCTCTTGCCACTCAAGCCAACTCCCAACGCGCCTTTCTCCTGAAAGCAATGGTCTCTATCCAGATGGAGGATATGCTGACAAAGGGGTTGGAGCACTTAACAATGGTCAAAGTTTTGGCAAAGACGGATTTTTCAAAACGCCTCAACTCCGCAACGTAGCCCTCACTGGTCCTTATATGCACGACGGTTCCATCCAGTCGCTCGAAGAGGTAATTGAGCACTACAGCAGTAATATCGCTGATCGTTTAAATCTCCCTTCCAAATTGGTTAGGCTTACAGAGGAGGTCTCTCCGGGAAAAAGAGGTTTCAACTTTTCATCAGAAGAGAAGGAGCAACTGCTCGCTTTCCTCCATACACTCACCGATACAGAGTTAGTAGGGAAAACAGAGCTTAGCAACCCACTGATCAGATAAGCGCTCTTTCATACTGTTCAGCTGCGTAAACCTTTATACTTACGTCAAAACGCCCCATGAGTCTTCAGATTCATGGGGCGTTTTATCTACATAGCTTGTATAGCGCCATATGCCCAAACCTCGTAGGCTATCTACCCCATTTTCTCCTTCAAATACCGCCCCGTATGACTCTTCTTCACCTTGATAAGTCCTTCCGGCTGACCTTGATATAGTAGCTGCCCACCGTTTATGCCCGCTTCCGGACCGAGATCAATGATATAATCAGCACACTTCATTACTTCTAAGTTGTGCTCGACCACTAGCACCGTGTGCCCTTTATCGACCAAAGAATTTAATGCCACGAGTAGCTTTCGCACATCGTGAAAGTGAAGACCTGTGGTTGGCTCATCAAAGATGAAAAGGATGCGTTGACTGCTATTCTCTTGACCGAGGTAATAGGCAAGCTTCACCCGCTGAGCTTCACCACCCGAGAGGGTAGAGGAAGACTGACCAAGCGTGATGTAGCCCAAGCCAACATCTTCTAGAGGTTTGAGCTTCCGCAAAACAGTACGCTGATCCGCGAAAAATTCGAGGGCCTCGGTAACCGTCATCGAGAGAATGTCATGAATAGACTTGTTGCGATAAGTCACTTCGATCACCTCACGTTTGAAGCGTTTGCCTTTGCAGGTTTCACATTCCAGACGGACATCAGCCAAGAATTGCATCTCGATTACCTGTTCACCTTCCCCTTTGCAGGTATCGCAGCGACCACCGTCCACATTGAAAGAGAAGTGTCGAGGCTGAAATCCACGGACACGTGACAAAGGCTGGTCGGCCATCAGATTTCGAATGTCGTCGTAGGCCTTTACGTAGGTAACTGGATTCGAGCGGCTCGACTTTCCAATCGGGTTCTGGTTGATCATGTCAACCTGCGTAATGTGCCGCAAATCACCCTTCAATTCTTTGAGTGAACCCATGAGGCCGGTATACGGCTCGCCAAGGTGTCGCTTTAGGAAAGGAAAAAGAATCTGCTTAACGAGTGTAGTCTTCCCCGATCCACTCACTCCACTGACGACCGTCAAGGCATCAAGTGGAATCTTCACATCTACATTCTTAAGGTTGTGCATGGTGGCCCCTTCGAGGGTAATCCACTTATGCGGTCGACGACGGAATTCGGGAAGCGGAATGCTCATCTCTCCCGTCATGTACTTGGTCGTCAGGCTATTTGGAGCAGCCTTGTCGATATCAGTATAGTTGCCTGCAAAAACTACCTCACCTCCATGAACGCCAGCTTCAGGTCCAATGTCAACGAGGTAATCAGCTGCTGCAATGATGTCCTCTTCGTGCTCGACAACAACGACCGTGTTGCCTAAATCTCTCAAGCGACGAAGGACACTGACCAGGCGATTGGTATCTCTTGGGTGCAAGCCAATACTAGGTTCATCCAAAATATACATAGAGCTCGTCAAGTTGGAACCCAGCATCCTCGTGAGGTTGATGCGCTGGGTTTCTCCACCCGAGAGGGTAGAGCTGACTCTATTGATCGTGAGGTACTTGAGCCCAACGGCAAGCATAAATCGAATACGCGCATTGATCTCTAGCAAAAGACGCTTAGCGATTTGGGAATCGAAACCCGAAAGATCGAGTTTGCTAAAGAAGACTTGTAGTTCGTCTATCGGTAGGTCGATAAGATCGGTGATGGTTTTGCCACCAACAAATACGTAACCCGCATCTTCACGCAAACGGCCACCTTCACAGACGCTACAAGTGGTTTTGCCGCGATAGCGAGCGAGCATAACTCGATTCTGAATTTTATAGGTCTTGGCCTCCAATTCTTTGAAGTAGGCATCAATCCCATCAAAGTGCTTAGTACCCTTCCAGAGCATCTTGACCTGTGCCTTGGTGAGTTGCGAATAAGCAGTGTGTACAGGAAAGTCAACCTTCTGTGCATGTCGAATGACTTGCTGTTTCCAGAGGCTTCCTTGCTCGCCGCGCCAAGGAGCGATGGCATCCTCATACACGGAAAGGCTCTTGTTTGGAATCACCTTGCTTTCGTCGATGCCCATGATGCGGCCAAAGCCTTCACAGCGTGGGCAGGCACCGAAAGGATTATTAAAGTTGAAAAGCTGCGGACTCGGTTCAATGAATTCACGTCCGTCGAGTTCAAAGCGCGTATTGAAGCGCATTTCTTCCAGACCTATCGGAGCAACTACGGCTTCTCCTTCACTTTCGTAAAACGCCGTCTGCACCGAATCGGCAATACGCTTATTATTTTCTTCATCATCGCTCTTGATGACGAAGCGGTCTATGAGGATGCGTAAATCGTCTTTCTTTAGGGTGTCGAGTTGTTTTTTAAGTCGCTTGTCCTTTCCTGCTAGGAAATCCTCAATCTGAATGGTCTCTTCCTTATCGATAAGACGGGTAAAGCCTTTTTTGAAGAGCAAGTCAAGCTGAACGGCGAGTGTTCGGTCACCGTATTTTGTAGGTAGAGGCGTGTAAAGCTGAACCTTCGTCCCATCTGGTAGTCCCGCGAGGTAATCTAAAACGTCACTTACTTGATGGCGTTTGACTTCATTACCACTAATAGGACTGATGGTCTTCCCTATACGTGCATAGAGCAAACGGAGGAAGTCATAAATCTCAGTGAGCGTCCCAACGGTAGATCGCGCATTGCTCGTTGCTACTTTCTGTTCGATGGCAATAGCTGGACAAATACCATGTATATAGTCTACATCCGGCTTTTTCATCCTTCCGAGGAACTGACGCGCATAGCTGGAAAGGCTTTCTACGTATCGTCGTTGCCCTTCGGCGTAGAGGGTATCCATTGTTATGGAGGACTTTCCAGAACCAGAAACACCAGTAACGACGATCAATTTATTTTTCGGCAACTTGAGATCAATGTTCTTCAGGTTGTTGCTCCTCGCACCTTTTATGAAAATCTCGTGCTTACTGGCCTTTATCGGAGCTTTGATCGAGTTCTTACCAGTTTTTGATTTCGCGGCTGCTTTTTTAGTCGGTTTGGCTTTGGCCTTCGACTTGGTTGCAGTGGACTTGGGGGAGGTTTTGGCGGAAGCTGCCATAGAAACTAGCGGGGTTGGTTGGCTTTTGGCTACTACAGCGTCGTACGTAGCCTTCTGCCTTTTAGAAAAGTCGTTAATCCAGTGAGATTCAGTCGATCTTGGCCATACAAGGTGATAAATGCGAGTATGTCAGCGCTAAGGCGCCGCTTTATCACGGTGTAGAGCTCAAAGAAAATTACTCTTCAGGCTAAGATTGTAATCTCAAAGGGCCTGTAAAGTTGCGAGCAGAGCTGAAAAGAGCTGAAATTGAAAGGATTGAAAGCAAAGAGCCGAAGATAGCAGCACTGAAACAAAATGTTTCTGATCGATAGCGAGAAATGTGCTTTTTTCTTAGTTGGCTGATTTTCAGGATAAAGAGCCTTTGTATCTTCTACACTGGCATCCTTGATATAGGGTAACTTTCTTTTAGAAGAAGCAAAATTGGCGACATTTATGCTGTAGGACTTGTGTAGTTCCCTGAAATAGGACTACTTTCATCCAAAGAACCACAGCAAATTTGCTTACCAAGGTTAGGGAAACGTTAAAAACGTTTAAAATCCAACCTAGGAAAACGAAAGCGCCTATATTCGTAATGTCCTTAGGGATCTTTTTTAACAAAACTCGTTCAGTATAAACGCAACTTCTACCTAATCCACTTTTTTACTAGGGCCTTCGGGTCTGCAACGGACTTAGTCATGGAAGTATCTGCAATGAACGACAAGCAGCTGATTGCTGCGTATCTCGACGGTAACGATTACGCCTTCGAAATTCTCCTAAACCGCCACCGCGACAAGATTTACACGAGCATTTACCTGTTCGTGAAGGATCGCTCACAAGCTGATGACATCTTTCAAGAGGTGTTTATCAAGATTGTTGACACCCTACGCCGCGGAAAGTATAACCACGAGGGCAAATTTGTCCAATGGGCCATGCGTATCAGCTACAACCTGTGCGTTGACCATTTCCGTCGCAACAAGCGCCGTCCGATCGTACACGCCAAAGAAGACTTCGATATTTTCGATGTCCTCAAGAGTGACAACCTCAATGCCGAGGATCAGGTAATTCAACGTCAGACCTACGCTAAGGTGCGTGAGTTGATTGATGGACTACCACCTGAGCAGCGTGAAGTTGTGATTCTGCGTCACTACGCAGACATGAGCTTCAAAGAAATTGCGGGTCTAACCCGTGTGAGCATCAACACGGCACTTGGTCGCATGCGCTATGCGCTGATCAACATCCGTAAGATGGTCGAAGAACAGAACGTCGTACTTCAGTAATTAAGGATCTAAGAAGGCCATTCAGGTCTGATGAGTAGTGTTGTCTAAACACTGCAATGCAGACGGAAAGTGGATTTTTTTGGAGGCCTTTCTTAGCCTCAAGAACGACTAAGTAACAAACACGCC
>CALDUE010000092.1 GCA_937923485.1 uncultured Saprospiraceae bacterium | reverse complement strand
TGCTAAGGACAGCTGTCTCACCAGGTCTTACCCGCGGATCACAATTTGTGACAGCTACTGCGGCATTCACATTACAATCAATCACTTCATATACTCCCATTTGTAGCCCTCTACTATTCACAGGAAAAATAGTGCAGTTATCCACGAAAATTTATAGTGTGAGGTCCACTGATCCTGCGATGAATCCTATCCAGCGAAGGTTGTGCGGCGTGGGCGCACAAAATCCAGCAGGCTCATCCCAGTTTGGAGTTGGTGATCCATTGACTCCAGAAAATCCATCGATGTCGCAAATGATGCAAGCTTGATTGCAAAAAGGAGTCATGACCGGGTTCGGACCACAGATTGGAGGTGCTTGAGCAAGTATCTCTAAGGAAATTAAGAGAAGCGTTCCGAAGAGTATAAGCTGTCGTGTAAACTGTTTCAATTGTAAGTTTTACAAGGCTTGAATGAGATAGAAGATGGGACTATAATTGAAATGTTAAAGAAAAGAAAAAATATAAATAGGCTTTAAACATCTTTCGGTTAATTTTCAATAAGACGTCAGCCGAAAGTCACAAATAAAATAGCCCGTCTGCTCTTTCGAACAGACGGGCTAAAAGTTTTGGCGAAAGCCAAAGGTCTAAGTGATGGCTAGACCGAAGTCTTAGTAAACGAAAGGCCTACAAAAACGGACTCCTAGTAGCGGTAGTACTCTGGCTTGTAAGGGCCTTCAGTAGGAACACCGATATAGTCAGCTTGATCTTTAGAAAGACTTTCTAGCTCAACTCCGATCTTTGCTAGGTGGAGCAATGCAACCTTCTCATCGAGGTGCTTAGGAAGCATGTAGACCTTGTTCTCGTACTTGTCGGTATTCTGCCATAGCTCAAGCTGGGCAAGAACTTGGTTTGTAAATGAGTTACTCATCACGAAGCTTGGGTGTCCGGTAGCACAACCTAGGTTTACGAGGCGTCCTTCTGCTAGAAGTATGATGTCGTGGTTGTCAATCGTGTACTTATCAACCTGTGGCTTAATGTTAACGTGCGACTGGCCGTGGTTTTCTTTCAACCAAGCCACATCGATCTCGTTGTCAAAGTGACCAATATTTGCTACGATAGCCTTATCCTTCATCTTCTCGAAGTGACGTCCAACGAGGATATCCTTGTTTCCAGTGGCAGTTACAATGATGTCCGCTTCAAGAACAGCTTTGTCCATTGGCTTAACCTCGAATCCATCCATTGCAGCCTGTAGCGCGCAAATCGGGTCGATCTCGGTAATGATGATACGAGCGCCTGCACCTCGAAGTGAAGCAGCAGAGCCTTTACCAACGTCGCCGTATCCAGCAACAACGGCAACTTTACCAGCAATCATGACGTCTGTCGCACGACGAATCGCGTCCACACAAGATTCTTTACAGCCGTATTTGTTGTCGAACTTTGACTTGGTTACAGAGTCGTTGATGTTGATCGCAGGCATTGTGAGCGTACCGTTCTTCATGCGCTCGTACAGGCGGTGAACGCCTGTAGTAGTCTCCTCAGAAAGTCCACGGATATCGTCGACCAAGTTTGGATAGCGGTCGAGTACCATATTTGTAAGGTCTCCACCATCATCGAGAATCATATTGAGTGGCTTACCATCCTCAAAGGCAGTGAGCGTCTGCTCGATACACCAGTCAAACTCTTCCTCGTTCATGCCCTTCCAAGCAAAAACAGGAACTCCCGTAGCAGCAATAGCGGCTGCGGCTTGATCTTGAGTTGAGAAGATGTTACATGAACTCCAGGTAACCTCTGCACCCAATGCAGTCAGCGTCTCGATAAGGACCGCTGTTTGGATAGTCATGTGGAGGCAGCCCGCAATACGAGCTCCTTTAAGTGGCTGACTTGCGCCAAACTCTTCACGCAAAGCCATGAGGCCTGGCATTTCAGCTTCAGCAAGTTCAATTTCCTTACGGCCCCAATCGGCCAAGTTGATGTCTTTGACCTTGTAACGGGTGGTCGTAGCAGTATCCATTCGGGTAATTTTACAAGGAAAAGTTCCTTGAGATTTGAGTTACGAAAGTACTATAAT
The DNA here is from genome assembly GCA_937923485.1 of uncultured Saprospiraceae bacterium. Classification (GTDB taxonomy): domain Bacteria; phylum Bacteroidota; class Bacteroidia; order Chitinophagales; family Saprospiraceae; genus CALDTK01. The sequence goes on along the minus strand of CALDUE010000092.1, from coordinate 47,381 downwards.
CCTAAGAATTAATGGCATAAAAAAAGCCCTGTTTGCAAGGGTGCAAACAGGGCTTTTAACTGACAATGCTATGACTTCTTAGCGGCTTTATTATTCTCCAGCTACTTCACCAAAAACAGGGAAAGAACCTGTAGAATAATGTGCAAAACCAGTCTCTGCAGTAAGGGGGAAACTGTACTGTTTAGCGAAACCATCGAGTAAATCACTCATCAACTTTTCATCCATCACCTTACTATTTGGGCGCAGATGGTAAGCAATATGATCGATTGACCCGTCAGGCTTCCAAAAGACATGAAGCCAAACCTTAACTCCGCGGATGTCAACATCTTGTCTCGCTGCATAGAGCTCCAATTCGTGAAGCATGCCAAGCCACTTACCGAATGCAACCTTCATCGTGCAGTCGCATGCGGTCAATAAACTCTGCTCGTATGAGACAACTAGATCATCGTAGCTGCTCTCAAATTGGCCAAGAATAAATACCTTAGGCAGGGTTTTATTTTTAGGTTGAGGACCAGGGGCTATTGCCAGCAAAGTAGATGCGCAAAACAGTAAGAGCGCAGAAAAAAGAAGTTGTTTCATGTGTGAATTTGGTAGTCTCTATCAGCTAAAAAGAATCAACTGAGCAACAAGTTTACGATTTAACATGTAAAACACCGTTAATAAGTAAAAGAAAACGCCAAATAATCGCATTTTGACCTTCTCGGTGCAAATACGCGTCCATATTTCAACATAACATGTTACGAATCAACGATCCGTGTATGTTTGACCTATGTGGATTGATCTAGTTTTTGCAGCAGTTGCGGCTTTTGGTTTCTATTGGGGCTACTCTCGAGGAATTATCCGAACAGTCGTGTCAATTGCAGCACTTTTCATTGGTTTTGTGCTAGCTGTTCGTTTTGCACCTCAGACAACAGAGTTAATTGCAAGGCTATTTAAGACACCTGTAGAAGGTGCATTACCTCTCATCGGCTTTGTAGTAACCTTCGTGCTGGTATTGCTACTGCTACGACTCGTCGCAAATGCGATAGAGAGAGTACTTACGACCTTGAACCTGAATTTTATAAATAAGATTGCTGGAGGATTGACGACCTCAATTCTCGCAACGCTTGTTTTCAGTATTCTTTTACTGTTCATCAATTCCGCTAACCTCATCAGCCCAGAAGCAAAACAGAAGAGTATGACCTACACTTCGTTAGAAGCTTTTCCCGATCAGGCTTATGCAGTCCTAGGTAAAGCAAAACCTGCTCTTGAGAACGTGCGTGATGCAGGTAAGCGGGCCATGGAGGGGAAGAAAATTCGCCAGGAGTAAATGTTTCCTTAAAGCGCTGGATTGTTTTCATCTGTGGCAAGCTCCATGTAAGCCTCGAGCATAATGCCATCAACGAAAAATTCGACATTTCCAGCATTACAGCTATCCGTAGGCATCTTTAGCGCCCTGGTTGCGGTGACCTGATACAGTTCCCGTGCAAAGGACATGTCTCCATTCGCTAATCGTAACGCCTTTGCTTGTAGCTCTGGCGTGTACGTATTGAGGTAACTGTAAAAATCGAATGTTGACATGGTAAGATTGGCTAACGTAATGTAACGCTAACGAGTGCAAGGTGTCTCTAGAATGTGGACGAAATGATCTAAATGGGGGAGACGCTCAATAAGTTTAGAGAGTGGTATCAGGCAGGGAGGAAACGGAAAGCGATTTCTCCCTTTCCAGAGTACTCAGGCTATTACCTTCGCCACATGGCCGACAGCATATCTCTCAATAAATTTATCGCTGCAAGTGGTGTTTGTTCTCGCAGACAAGCAGATGTCATGATAGATGAAGGGCGTGTCAAGCTCAATGGAGAAGTCGCCCGAAAAGGCAACCGCGTGCGAAAAAAGGACGTCGTTCTCATTGATGGAGAGCCTATTGGTCGCAAGCCCAACGCCGTATGGCTAGCCTATCACAAACCTGTTGGTATCACATGCACTACCGACAAACGCGACCCTACCAACATCATCGATGCTGTAGGGTATCCTGGAAGAGTTTTTCCTGTAGGAAGGCTCGATAAGAACTCAGAAGGGCTAATTTGGCTAACCAACGACGGAGACGAAGTCAATAAAATTCTTCGTGCAGCCAATGAGCATGAGAAGGAATACGTGGTCACCGTCGATAAGCCTGTCTCGCTTTCCTTTCTAAGACGTGTAGCAGAAGGTGTTTATCTCCCAGGGTTGAAAGTCACCACCAAGCCAGCTTACGTAGAGCAAGTAGCACCGAAAACGTTCCGAATCGTCATTGTACAGGGCCTCAACCGCCAGATCAGAAGAATGTGCGAGACGCTCGACTACCGTGTACGGAAACTACGTCGCGTGCGCATCATGCACATGCCTCTTGGGAAATTGGAATATGGCGTAGCGCGTGATTTTACAACTACGGAGGTGCAACACTTGAAGCAATTGCTCAAAGACAGTTACGCTGGGCCAGTCTCCTCACAAAACCAAGAAAAAAGGTAGAGCTATAGTTGCACTCACCGTGAGGACCTGCGCCTATTTACCGATGTCCTTTCGGAAAAACCCGCCCTCAAAATGCACGGATGCAGCCGATCGCTTGCTCATTTCCGCCGCTTCCATATAGGTTAGCCCATAACTTGTAAGCATAAGTACCCTTCCACCATTCGTTACGAGCCTGCCTTCCTGCTCCTTTACCCCGGCAAGGAAAGGGATGCAATCGTTTAGCTCGTCAAGTCCTGAAATGGTTTTCCCTTTCTCATAACTCGAAGGATATCCTCCGCTGGCCATGACGACGGTGGCAGCTGCCCGGCTGTCGATACTTAACTGGTTTTGCGAAAGCGTACCATCGAACATGCTATCAAATAAGCTTAGCAAATCGCTGGTAATGCGAGGCATGATCACTTCTGTTTCAGGATCTCCTAGTCGACAGTTGTACTCGATGACGTAAGGCTCATCTTTAACGTTTATTAGGCCGAGGAAGATAATTCCTGTATAGGGAATTCCTCGTGTGCGTAGACCGTGAAGCGTAGGCTCTACTATACGTTCACGCACTTTGGCCATCATGTGTTTATCGGCAAAAGGGACAGGGCTCACGGCTCCCATTCCTCCCGTGTTAGGGCCAGTATCACCTTCTCCTGCACGCTTGTAATCGCGGGCGACGGGCAAAAGTTGATAATCGTCGCCATCGGTAAGCACGAATACGCTGAATTCTGGACCGTCTAAAAATTCTTCGATGACCACTTTGGCGCTTGCTTCTCCAAATTTCCCGCTAAGCATCTCGTCGAGTTCCTGCTCTGCTTCTGCTAGTGTATGTGGGATGACAACTCCTTTTCCTGCGGCGAGACCATCGGCCTTTAAGACGTATGGAGGTTCCAGCTTTCGCAAAAACTCCTTAGCTGCGGCAACATCCCCAGCGGTGAAGGTTTGGTACGCTGCGGTAGGGATTCCAAACTCGGCCATAAACGCCTTGCTGAAGGCCTTGGAACCTTCGAGTTGCGCCCCAGCAGCACCCGGTCCGACGAGCTTTAGTGAAGGAAGTTTTGCCGAAAGGTCATCACAAAGCCCAGCAACTAATGGGACTTCAGGTCCCACGACGACCATGTCGATCTTCTCGCTTGCGCAAAAACTTGCCACTTCATCATGATTCGCTACATCGACAGGTACATTGGTCCCGATCTGTGCGGTTCCTGCATTTCCTGGAGCGATAAAAAGCTTAGTGAGTCGAAGACTTTGCTGAAGTTTCCAAGCAATGGCGTGCTCGCGACCGCCAGAACCGATGAGAAGTATGCGCATAGGGCAAACCTACTACCTCTAGCCAGCTAATTGATCGAGTAAACAGCCCAATTTTCTAACGCCCCAATTGAATATTATCCTCTGGACGAACAACATGCATGTAGACTTGATGTGTAAGTAGTACGTTCGCTGCATGTTTGACTATCTCAAAGGTGCGATCGCTCATAAAACCTCTCATGCCATTGTCCTTGACGTTGGAGGAGTGGGGTATAGGGTCAATATTTCCTTACAAACTTATGCTGCTATCGATGGGAAAGAGAGCGCAAAACTCTTCATACACTACCATGTAAACGGTCAAGACTACATCCCTACACTCTTTGGGTTTGCAACGACGATGGAGCGGGATGTATTCTTATTACTTACTAGTGTTCAAGGAGTTGGAACCAATACCGCTCGCATCATTTTGTCCAGCATCAAGCCCGATGAACTTGCCGCCGCCATCACGCAAGATCGAGAAGATGTTTTCAAGTCCATCAAAGGAGTTGGGCCGAAAACAGCAAAGCGGATCATCCTAGACTTGAAGGATAAGATCCTCAAGGTGCTCGGTGGAGACGTGGCGGATGGAGTCCAGTTGACGAGTCCTGCGTCTGAAAATTCGGCTCGAACGGCCGCGCTGCAAGCACTTCAAGCTCTTGGGTACTCCAAAATTCCAGCCCAAAGAGCACTCAACAAAGTCACCAAGGCGCAACCGAAGTTGGATACAGATGGAGAATTGGTGCGTGCGGCCTTAGTGGAGCTAGGTAAATAGGCTTAACATCTCGCTCACGTATGAGGTGGAAATAGTATCTGTACATTCACCCCTGTAGCGAAACTCAATGCTGTGAATTACGTACACTTTGAAGACGTTAAAACTTGAAATTGGGCCATATCCTGATTAAGAATGCAGTTAAATGACCAAATCTGTAAAAAGATTGACCTCAGCTTATACTAATGCACCCTTTCTCGGCGATACATTCCAGTAATCCCTCCTGACCGACCCACCGTCCAATCAAATGGACTTGAACTGACGAATGAAGTCAACGTTTATACTTCTCACTGTAGCACTATTTATAGCCGCCGGCACTACTGCCTCAGCGACATCTATATCTCTACACGATATTGAACCACATCTCTTTGAGATTAGTTCAGATACGCTTCCACCTATAAAGGATCGGAGTGGTGACTTTATCACAGATCCTCCATCGAACCGCATAGATCTACGTGACCCAGCTTCGGTTACGCAGGAAGTAGAATACGATCCTGTTTCTAACCGATACATCGTCACAGAGCGCATCGGTGGATCATACTTCAGATCTCCCACCTATCTCACTTTCGATGAGTATCAGCAGTTCCGTGATCGTCAGTCACAGCAGCGTTACTTCGATCAGCTTCAGGGAAGGGTAAGTGCAGACGGAGTAGGTCTTGGAAATGTAGAGGATCCGATTGAAGCAATCGATGTCGAGAACAGTCTAGTTGATCGCCTCTTTGGTGGTTCTGATGTCAATATTGATACACGAGGCAACATCGACCTCACTTTCGGGGTCGATTTCCGAACGACCGAGAACCCAGCCTTGATTGCACGTCAGCAGCGAACAGGTGGTTTCGACTTCAAGATGAACATTCAAATGAACGTTACGGGCTCTATCGGGTCAAAGCTTCAGTTGAGCTCATCATACAACAACAGCGCAAACTTCAGTTTCGACCGTCAGCTTATCAAGGTTACCTACAATGCTGCCGAGTTTGGAGAAGATGAAATTCTGCAAAACATCGAAGCAGGCAACGTAAGCCTTCCGCTTCGTTCATCACTTATACAAGGATCTCAAGGCCTTCTGGGTGTACGAGCAGATCTCAAGTTTGGTCGACTGAAAGTTACGGCCCTCGCAAGTCAGCAAAAGACGGAGCGTGATGAGATCGAAATTCAAGGTGGTGCTCAGTTCCAAGAGTTTGAGGTTCGGGCAGATCAGTATGACGAGAATCGTCACTTCCTGCTATCCCACTTTAATCTTGAATCCTTCGAGGAGTCCTTACAAAATCTCCCTACGATCATCTCCCAGTTTAAGATCAATCGTATTGAGGTTTGGCTCACCAATGATCGAGACCAGACAGAAGGTGTTCGTGAGATTGTAGCTCTTGCCGATTTAGGTGAGGGCTTTCCTGATCAAATAACCAATCCTAACCGATCAAACGAAATCAACCTAAACAGCGGGATGAGCCTTGATGGCAAAATCCTTCCCGATAACGGAGCGAACGCACTTTTTGATAATCTTGTAAGTAATCCTTCAAATCGCTTTCGCCAAAACATTGTAGGACGCCTCCAAGGACCGTTCTTCGATATGCAGCAATCGCGTGATTTTGAGCGCGTCCGTGCTCGTCTACTCACAGAATCAGAATTCAGCTACCACCCTGAGCTTGGTTTCGTGAGTATCAACGTGAACGTTCGTCCAGATCAAGTACTCGCTGTGGCGTATGAGTATACGTACAATGGACGAGTCTTCAAAGTAGGTGAGTTCTCAAACGACTTACCAGTTGGAGACACTACCAACTTGAATGTGATCTACACGCGCTTGCTTAAGAGTACCACTCCGCGAGTTGATGTCCCAAACTGGGCGCTGATGATGAAGAACTTCTATAACATCGGTGCTTACCAGGTAAACCAAGAAGACTTCTTACTGAACATTACCTACGAAGATCCAGGAGAGGGTGAGAAGCGATTCTTGCCAGAATCTAATATTGCAAATGTTCCTCTGATCCGCGTATTGGATGTTGATCAACTCAACGTTCAGCTTGACCCTCAACCTGATGGAATTTTCGACTTTGTTCCAGGTTTAACGATTTACCCGAGGAATGGTCGAATTATGTTCCCGGTGCTTGAACCCTTTGGACAAAAACTTGAAGATGAGATTGATGACCCCGCTGATGAACGGCGGTTTGTCTACAATATCCTCTATGACTCCACGGTCACTCGTGCTCGGGAGTACCCCGAATTTAACCGATACATCATCAAGGGATCGTATAAGTCTAGCGTCTCCAGTGAGATTAGTCTTGGAGCCTTTAATATTCCTCGAGGATCAGTACGTGTAACAGCGGCTGGGCAGATTCTCAGGGAAGGGCAGGATTATGAGATTGACTACAATATTGGTAGAATCAAAATCCTTAACGATGCATTCCTCACCTCAGGTGTACCAGTTCGAGTAAGTTTTGAGGACAATGCAGTGTTCGGTCTTCAAAACCGATCGATGGTTGGTCTTAGGGCTGACTACGAATTCAATAAAAAACTAAGTCTTGGAGGCACCTACTTACACCTCTTTGAACGACCATTCACGCAGAAAGTAAATGTTGGCGACGATCCTATTAATAACAGGATCTTTGGTGTTGATTTGGTCTACGGTGATGACGCTCCATGGCTTACTCGCTTCGTAGATAAGATTCCTGGGCTAAGTACAAAAGAGCAATCGACCATCAACTTCTCAGCAGAGGCTGCCTTCTTAAAGCCGGGCCACTCGAGGGCTATCGATCTGAATGATGAAGGTGGAACGGTCTACGTGGATGATTTTGAGGGCTCTGCCTCAGGATTTGACTTGAAGACACCACTTAACGCTTGGACACTCGCCTCCGTTCCTCAGAATAATCCGCTTTTCCCGGAAGCAAGGCCAACACTTGTAAGCCGTGAGGATTCGCTTGCTTTGAATGCAAACCGCGCCCTGCTTAACTGGTATCGAATCGACAATGTTGGAAGAACTGGAACACCAACCGTTTATGATGTTCAGGTACAGCCACAAGATCTCTTCCCAGGTCGTCAGCTCAACCAGTTCACAAACAATGCGCTGTTCACTTTTGACTTGACGTACTATCCGCAAGAACGTGGACCGTACAACTTTGATGTTCCAAATGGAGGCTACAGCACATCAGCGGGTCTTACCGATGATGGTCGACTAGAAGATCCTAGTTCCCGATTTGGTGGGATTATGAGAGAACTGCAAACGAATGATTTTCAAGCAGCCAACATAGAATTCTTGGAATTTATCGTCTTGAGTCCTTTTCTAGATGCACGAAATTCATCTGAATTCGAAGGGGACCTTTACATTGAATTTGGTAATGTTTCCGAAGATATTATTCGCGATAGTCGCCTGTTTTTTGAAAACGGTTTACCTGCGGGAAATGGTGACAATGGAAATCGCCCGACTGACCTTACCACTTACGGTCGCGTGCCACGAATGGCCCCAGTAACTCCTGCATTTGATACGGAGCAAGCCAACCGTCTTGAACAAGATATTGGCTTTGATGGCTTAAATAATGATGGAGAAGCTACGGTTTTTTCTGAGTGGTTAAACCAAGTTCTTCCAGACATTACAAACCCTGGAGCCCAACAAGAAATCATGGCCGATCCTGCCAATGATGACTTTGTATCTTTCCAAAACAGTACTGCGACAACAACTGTAGAGCGTTACAAACGCTTTAATGGCTTTGAAGGAAACTCACCAATTGCCTCTGATAACGGCATTGCTGTTGGATTCTCAACTCTCCCAGATACCGAGGATCTCAATGGAGACAACACACTTTCAGAAACGGAGAGTTACTTCCAATATAAAATCCCTTTCCGCCAAGGAAACGCACCTGGCGAAGTCGATCTCGAAGCTGCTAGGTATATCACACAGGAGACAAGATTTCCAGGTCCGAACGGAGAAGAGATGATCTTCTATCGATTTAAGATTCCGCTCGACGAATACGATTCGAAAGTTGGATCAATCCAAGATTTTCGATCAATCCGATACATACGGATGTACATGAAGGGCTTTGAGCGTCCAGTAACTTTCCGTTTCGCACGATTTGATCTTGTTCGTAACCAGTGGCGACGCTACCTGCGTACTACAGCGCTTCGAGATCCTGGTCCTGGTATTACTACAGAGCCAGATGTATTCTTTGATATTGATGCAGTTAATATCGAAGAAAATAGTGGCCGTCAACCGTTTGGCTATGTACTGCCTAATGGAATTGTTCGTGAGCAACAGCTTAATACCGTAGGTAACCTGCAACAGAATGAGCAGTCTCAAGTCATCACCGTATGTGGCTTGGAAGACAGAGATGCGAGAGGTATTTACAAGATTGTCAATTTAGACATGCGCGTCTATGAAACGTTGCGCATGTTCGTTCACGCTGAAGAGTTTGACATTGATGGAACTGATGTCGCTCCAGAACTTTTAGAGAATGAAGATGCAAGACTCTTTATTAGGCTCGGTAGTGATTTCTTGGACAACTACTATGAATATGAACTTCCGCTGAGTTTTACGCGTGCATCTCAAATTACGCCAAATTTATCAGCTGATGAGCTTTCAGATGTAATCTGGCCACCAGTCAATAACCTTGAAATAAACCTTCAAGATCTCATTGATTTAAAAATTGAGCGTAACGGAACAAATAGACCCTTAGGTCAGGAATTTACAATTGATGATGGCCGCTTTCCGGGTGGAGGAAGAACGCTCTCTATCATAGGTAATCCTAACCTAGGCTTGGTGAAAGGTGTCATGATCGGCATACGGAATCCGGCTGGAGGTGCAAAAGAAATCTGTACGCAAGTATGGGTAAATGAGCTTCGCCTAAACGGACTTGATGAGCGTGGAGGATCTGCTGGATTAGCTCGCTTAGATATGCAACTTGCAGATTTTGGGTCGATTAGCGCAAGTGGTTCCTTTACCTCGATAGGCTGGGGATCGTTAGATCAGAAGCTTGTTGAACGCGCGAGGGGATCCGAATTCGTTTACGATGTCGTCGGCTCTTTTGAGATGGGTAAATTTTTACCGGACGACAGTGGTGTACGTGTTCCTATGACAGTGGTGTACTCGAACAATGTACAACGTCCGGAATTTGACCCGTACGATTTAGACATCAATCTAAAAGATAAGATTGCCGCTGCTCCAGCCAATACAAGAGATTCTATTCGGAGCCAAGCTCAAGACAAAACGGTACAGCGTGAGATCAACTTCACGAACGTACGTAAAGAGCGAACCAAAGTCGATGGTGCGCCTCTCCCGTGGGATATCTCGAACTTTAGTGTAAGCTACGTCTACAATGAAACAGACCGTACAACACCGCTAATTGAATTAGATGAAACGGTAAATTATTTCGGTTCGCTTGATTACAACTATGCGTTAAAAAGCAAACCAATTACTCCATTTAAGAAGCTGATAAAAAACAACAAATATCTCGACCTCGTCAAAGAGTTAAACTTTAATCCGCTACCAAGCAGATTCGCTTTCTCAACGACAATGGATCGAATTCTTCAGTCCACGCGTTATCGCTTTAGTGGGACTGATCCTGCACTAAATACGTTTTTCAACCGTAACTGGACCTGGGATCGCGATTACAACTTGAATTGGGATTTCTCGAAAGGATTACGTTTCCAGTTTAATGCTACCAATCGTGCGGTGATAGACGAACTTCCGACGTTTGATGATGATGAGAATCCCTTCCCCGAGGATGTGCGTAAAGAGCAAGTATGGACTGCCCTCCGCAACTTCGGTCGCAACAAAGCGTATCAGCACAACTTTAATGTGAATTATACGCTTCCAACGAAGCAAATTCCATTCTTGGATTTCATGAACATTACTGCCCAATATACGGGCACGTATAATTGGAATGCTGCATCTCAAGATCTTACATTCCTAGGAAACGTAATCTCTAACGGGCAGCAACGTCAAGTTCGTGGAGACCTGAATTTTGAGACACTTTATCGTAAGAGTAAGTATCTCCAGAAAATTGAAAATGGAAATAAAGCAGCCTCTAAGAGAGGAGGGCGAGGAAGAGATCCTCGAGGTAGAGCTTTAGGTAATAATGCCACAAAAGATAATGCAGCTTCAGATGATCCTAAAAATGCTGATTCCAAAGATGGAAAGGATGCTGATGGGAAAGATGCTAAGAAGAAAGGCGATAAGAAAAAGAAAAAAAGAGAGCGTGATGTTTCAAAAATTGAGCGCATAGCCATCCGACCATTCCTGCTCATTCGACGAGCGAACGTGACGTTCAGTGAAGAGTTTAGTACAACACTTCCAGGGTACACGGAGCAAACTGAATATTTAGGATTGTCGCAAGGCTTTAAAGATCCAGGGTTTGACTTCGTTGGAGGTCTGCAGCCAGATATCCGAAATTCATTTGGAGGACCTCGCGATCAAGATTACCTCTTCCAAAACCAGAGATTCTTTACGGATGATATCCGACTTAATCAACAAGTCTTTCAGACGTTCTCCCAGAATTTAGCGGCGCAAATGACTATTGAGCCATTTAAGGATTTTAGAATTGACTTAGACCTAAACAAGCGTTCTGCTGAAAACCACAGTGAGTTCTTCAAGGATACATTGGGTACAGGTAACAATTTCGCGCGCTTGGTACCAGTAGATATAGGTTCTTACACCATCAGTTACGGAGCGGTAAACACACTCTTTACGAATCAGTCTGACTTGTTCCAGAACTTCGAGGATAATCGAGTTATCGTAAGTCAACGCCTGAACTCAACACTAGCTAATCCAGGTCAGCCACATGCTGATACCGCATTTGCGTCACGGGGATTCTTAGAAGGGTTTGGTCCAAATCAACAAGAAGTTCAACTCGCTTCATTCTTAGCGGCTTACACCGATCAAGATGCAAATAATGTAAGGCTGGATGTCTTAAATACTTTACCAAAAGTCAATTGGAGACTTACTTATAATGGTCTGGCGAGGCTTAAGGGTATGGACGAAATCTTTACCAGTTTCAGCCTGACCCATAGCTACAAGAGTTCTCTGACAATTAATAGCTTCAATACAAACTTGCTAGCGACATCACGAACCTCGACCAACCCTGCAACCCAGAGTTTCTATTCAAAACTTGTAATACCTGACCTCGTCATCAGCGAGCAATTCTCGCCTCTTATCGGTATCGATGCCCGTCTTAAAAATGAGATGAGCGTTCGATTGAGTGTAAGTAAAACGAGAAACTTAGGAATGAGCTTCGTTGACAATACGCTTGCTGAGCGAAATTCAGATGAGTTCAGTCTTGGATATGGTTATGTAATCAAGAATGTTGACTTACTTCAATATTTCGGAGTGAAGGCGAAGAAGACAACTTCGAAGCGTAAGCAAGAAGAAGAGGCCCAAAATGCTGGTCAACCAGGTCGTACCCCTCGTCGAGGAGGACCTAAGAATGGTGTCGGAAATGACTTAGATATTCAGATTGACATACGTTACTCTGATGATGTAACGCTGAATCGTCAACTTGATCAAATTGGAGATCAACCTACCCGTGGTGCTACGAGTTTCACACTGAGTCCAAGTGCAGAGTATGAAATCAACGAGCAGCTTAGTCTTCGTTTGTTCCTCGATTACCGTCGACAAACGCCGAAGGTATCCACGAGCTTCCCGACGACGAATACGCAGGCAGGACTTACGGTGAGGTTCAAGCTGAACTAGTAGAGAGACTTCAACTGATTTAGTTGCTTGCTTCTGCTTCAGCTACACGACCGCTAAGACTTCCTACGTAATTGCGTTGGCTGCCCATAGCATCGGCAACGCGTCGTGATTTCTGTAGACTTACGCTCGTTACGTACCAGTAGCTGCCGTTATCCAGTACTTCGAGATCTGCAACGCTACTTTTCTTATTCAGAATTGAAGGAAAGCGACGTACGAGGTTGGCCTCTAAGGCATTGAGTAACTCAAGTTGTTCCATTTCGTTGACAGGCATCAGGTCGTACTCCTTGAGAAAAAGCCATGTCATTGTATTGATTCGCTGCTCTTCCTCGTATTGATTCGTTGGAGCAAGCGGTAAGCGATCATATACGAGGTGCATCATTTGATGCGCTGCGAAAAAAGTAAACAGCAACTCGTCATAACTAGCGCCAGCGCGTTGTTCTCTTGCTGCCTTTGCAAATAATTTTTGCGTATCGAAGTCAGCGTGACTGAAAGGAGTAATGAAAAGCACGTTATGACTTTCGTCGTAGGAGTAGCCAGGACCTCCTTCAATTCCCACCGTGACAAATGGCGCGTCTTTAAGACCAAGTTCTTGGCCGTAAGCGTCGTAGAAGGTATTGGTGATCGTTCGCGCTTTGCGGAGATTATCAGCGTTTGCGTCTAGAAGTAGTTTAGGACTTCCGCAAGCTGTCAAGAGTATAAGTGCGAGGAAAACGGTGCCCAATACGGGTAAACGAAAAGTGAACGGCATGCTACTGTGTTTGTTGCTGCGTCGCTCGCTGGGGGCGGAGGGGTGATGTCCGCGATCGCTTTCTAAAGTGTGTGTGTGTAAAGCTGGTTAAGCTGATTCGCCCTGAGGCGCTGATGCAAGTGTAAGGGCACTTCTTGGGGTGCTGCAATAGCGCATGCCCCACATGAGGTAGCACTTTACCCTTGGTCTGGTATACGAATACCCGATTTGCACCGCTTCGTATTTTTAAAGTCTATCCAATTCTACGATTCGTCGGGTTGAGTCACTTTATTTTCTAGGTGGTTTTGGCGAAAGCTGTACTGGTAAGTGATTCAAAATCAGTAAGATGAAGTCTTGAAATAGAGTCCCAGAGAGGTGCGAGTTGCTAATATGCAGGTTGCGCCTTGTGTGCAGAAGCTCTTAGACTCTTGCGTTACGCTCAGAAGACTTCAGCGTATTGTACTTTTAGGCCATGCGTGCAACCTATAAAGGCGTCCTACTCGCCGAATCAGACGATACTATCGTTGTCGAAGGAAATCACTACTTCCCAAGAGAATCACTAATTTCTGAACGTTTTAGCGAAAGCGAACTACACACAAATTGCCCTTGGAAGGGGGTTGCCAGCTACCTCAATGTTGAGATTGAAGGCGAGCAGAATAAGGATGCGGCTTGGTACTATCCTGAAACAAAGCCCATTGCAGATAAGATTAAAGGCCGCGTTGCCTTTTGGCGAGGAGTCATTGTAGAGTGATCAACTTTTAGTACAAATCACCGTACACCTAAAGATTGTTAACCCACTGTCCATGCGCTATTTAGTTCTTTCCATCGCTCTAATCATTGGGAGTTTAACTGGCACTGCCCAGCATACTGGATACAGTCTCAAGTTTGGCCCAAGTGTCGGCGTGCAGCAGTTCAATAATTTTGACCAAGGGCCACTATTCGGCTACCATGTTGACCTTCAAGTCGAAAACATCAGTGAGACAGATCCTCGTACCTTATATGCAGGTGTAGGTTATCACAGACGGGGCTCTGCCAATAGAATCACCTTCACAACCCTGTCAGGAGGACGCCGTCAATCCAAGACCGAATTCATCTTTAACAACATTGCACTCATTGCAGGTGGCAAGCAGTTGTACGCAGTAAATGGCCTGCAAGCTCATGTCTCACTAGCCCTGCGCGGAGAGGTGAATGTGAACCAGACTAATAAAGTAAACGACGTTGAGCTGGAAAACAATGAGTTTTTGTTACTCTCTTTTCCGCAAGAGCAATTCGTGAATCGATTCGTCTACGGTATAGACATCGGTGCAGGAATAGACTTTCCACTGTCTCCAACCTTGGATGGTCTGGTAGAAATTCGTGTTAGTCCTGACTTTTCTCGACAGTACTTTCAACCTTCATTTATAGGCTTCGATCCTTTTACAGGGAACAATGACCGCGTCTTCGCCGAACGTAGAATCAACAACATCTCTTTTGAGCTCAGTGTAGGTATACGATTCATTCAGTACAGTGAGTATTAGCCGCATTAACAAGGTTGATTGAACTAAGAACCTCAGACATTTTATCGAATCGCCGCTAAGCAATCGCAACTTCGAGAATACGCATCCGAGAGTTCCTTTTCCTAAGCAGGACACCGAATGAGGAAGCGAAACTGAGCATTTGTCATCTAAATCTTCAGCGTGTGAATTCATTATTGTCAGGTTTTGACGAAAGCGACCTGACAAAAGCAACTTTGCGGGTGTCATGCTGTCCGAAAAACGCTGCTGGTAGGTTACTTGTAGTTATTTCGCGGACGAAGAGCTAAGCCACGTGTTTAGCTATCAAAACCGAACGCATATGCAATCTTCTCAAACAGATCAAGATCTTCCTGAATTGGACAAAGAAGAAATTTTGAATGACGACGCGCAAGCAGAATCAACAGAATCTACAACTGAAGAAGCTCCAGAGGTAGAAGAGGTCAGCGAGCTTGAGACGTTACAAACCGAGCTCGCGGCGCTGAAGGATAAGTACCTGAGGCTAATGGCCGAGTTTGACAACTTCCGTAAGCGTACTGCTCGTCAACGTAATGAAGAGCGCGCTACTGCGGCGATTGGGACAATGAATTCGATGCTTCCCGTAGTTGATGATTTTGATCGAGCGAAAATCAACTCTGAAAAGGAGGATACTGAAGAGACGTTCCCTAATGGTGTCGAACTCGTTTATCAGAAGCTCAAGCGGACCTTAGAAAGTCTAGGCTTAAAGCAAATGGTATCAACAGGAGAGGTCTTCGATGCAGAATTGCACGAGGCATTTACCGAAATCCCTGCTCCATCCCCAGAAATGGTGGGTAAAGTCGTAGACACGATCGAGCCTGGCTATACCCTAAATGACAAACTGATCCGCCACGCGAAAGTGGTTGTCGGCAAGTAATCTCCCTAACTGTCCGTAGAAGGACTTTCTCAATTGTGATTGCTGCAGGCGAAAAACCGTCGCGACAATCGATAGATCACACAACATGGCACAACGCGATTACTACGAGGTACTAGGTGTCTCAAAGTCTGCGACAGAAGCGGAGCTCAAGAAGGCGTACCGAAAGGTAGCCATGAAAAATCACCCGGACCGTAATCCGGATGACAAGGCGGCAGAGGAGCGATTCAAAGAGGCAGCTAGCGCTTACGAAGTCCTCAAGGATCCTCAAAAGCGCGCGCGCTATGACCGATACGGCCACGCCGGAATGGGTCAAGGCGGCGGATTTGGTGGCGCTGGAGGCATGACCATGGAGGATATCTTCCAGAATTTTGGAGATGTTTTCGGCCAAGGATCACCATTCGAAAGCTTCTTCGGTGGCGGCCAACAAGGCGGGCAACGGCGCGCGCGCGGTCAACGCGGGAGCAACCTGCGAACGCGTGTGAAACTCACCTTGGAAGAGATATCAAAAGGTGTCACCAAGAAAATTAAGATCAAGAAGCAGATCACCTGTGATAATTGTGAGGGCTCTGGTGCTAAGGATGCTTCGAGCGTATCGCGTTGTAGTACTTGCGGCGGATCGGGTATGGTACGTCAGGTGAGAAATACGTTTCTCGGACAGATGCAGACTACGACAACGTGTCCAACTTGCTCAGGCAGTGGCCAAGAAGTCAAAGCCAATTGCTCGAAATGTAAGGGCGACGGTGTGATGTACGGTGAGGATACCATCGATCTTGACATCCCAGCAGGCGTCGCAGAAGGAATGCAGCTCTCCATGACAGGCCGCGGAAATGCCGGCAAAAAGGGCGGACCAGCAGGAGATTTGCTCATCAACATTGAAGAAATACCGCACGATTCACTTCAGCGCGAAGGTCAAAATCTTGTGCATGAACTCTACATTAATTTTGCTGATGCAGCCTTAGGTACGAAGGTTGAAGTGCCGACGTTAGAAGGTAATGTTCGCTTCGATATTTCGAGTGGAACACAATCGGGGGAAGTGAAAAGGCTTCGAGGCAAAGGACTGCCAAGTGTGCAAGGCCATGGTCGTGGAGACCAGTTTGTGCATGTGAATGTGTTTACACCAAAGCGTCTTAGCGATCGTGAGAAGGAACTGCTCGAAGAACTTCGAGAGAGCGAAAACTTTTCTCCCGATGCAGATACAAGTTCCGAGCGAGGATTCTTCTCGAAGGTCAAGGATCTTTTCCAATGATTCGCTGGACCACAATTTTCGGTTTTTGCATAGTCGCACTTGTCGGCTTGTCCTCTTGTGGTCCAGAGTTAATCTATGAGCAAGAGCACCCAATGCCAGGTCAGTGGACGTATGCAGATTCTGTTGTCTTCGTGTACGATATTGTAGACACCGACAAAGCGTATGACCTTTATTTAGAAGTTGCTCATACAGATGTTTTTGCTACGCAAAACCTCTACACTAGATTTGTCACGACATATCCCAATGGTCTTCGTGAGTCCGAAGAAGTAAGCCTTGAACTTTCAGACAAATTTGGACAGTGGTTGGGAGACTGTTCGGGAGAAATATGCGTGCTCACTATACCGCTTCAGCAAGGGGCCAAGTACCCAGAAGCTGGTCAATATGGTCTTACAATTCATCAATTTAGTAGGCAAGATTCTTTAAGAGCCTTGAACGGAATGGATCTGTCGATCTACGTCGCTTCTGAGTAAATACTCTTCGGATTTAGAGGAATTATTCTTGACAGACTCATTGAGATTTCGTTCATAAGATCAAAGCGATTCGTCTTACCTTTGTGGGCCCTAACTGTTTACCAATTATGCTTTACCAACTTTCAGAAGAACACCTCGCTGTACAGCAAGCAGCACGTGAATTCGCGCAGCAACAACTTTTACCAGGCGTTGTAGAGCGGGACAATACGATGACTTATCCTACAGAGCAGGTACGCGGAATGGCGGACCTTGGTTTTTTGGGAATGATGGTCGATCCAGCCTATAACGGCGGCGGAATGGACACCCTCTCTTATGTGCTTGCCGTTGAAGAACTAAGTAAGGTTGACAATTCCTGTTCGGTAATCGTATCGGTTAATAATTCATTGGTTTGCTCTGGTCTAGAGAAGTACGGTAATGAAGCCCAAAAGCAGAAGTACTTGCCTAAGCTCGCATCTGGTGAGTGGATAGGAGCCTTCTGTTTGTCAGAGCCAGAAGCAGGAAGCGACGCAACAAGTCAGAGAACGACTGCGGTCGATATGGGGGATCACTATATCCTCAACGGAACCAAGAATTGGATCACAAACGGTGGATCATCTTCAGTACACCTCGTGATGGCGCAAACCGATGCTGATAAAGGCCACAAAGGCATCAACTGCCTCATTGTAGAGGCTAGTTGGGAAGGTGTGACTATTGGTGCGAAGGAAGATAAACTTGGTATTCGTTCAAGTGATACGACGACCATCATGTACAACGATGTCCGCGTTCCGAAAGAGAACCGCATTGGTGAAGATGGGTTTGGGTTTACGTTCGCGATGAAAGTTCTTTCAGGAGGCCGTATCGGCATCGCCGCTCAAGCCCTAGGTATCGCGGCTGGTGCATTAGAGCTTGCTACCAATTACGCTAAGGAGCGTGAGGCATTCGGCAAACCTATCGCCCAACACCAAGCCATCGCTTTCAAACTTGCGGACATGGCTACCGAAGTGGAAGCTGCCCGATTGCTCGTGTATCAGGCTGCTCAGGCAAAGGATAGGGGGCTTAACTACGATACGCTTTCTAGCATGGCTAAACTCTACGCTTCAAAAGTGGCGATGACGCAAACCGTAGAGGCTGTACAAATTCACGGAGGCTACGGCTTTGTGAAAGAGTACCATGTTGAGCGTCTTATGCGTGATGCGAAGATTACCCAGATTTACGAAGGAACCTCTGAAGTTCAAAAGATCGTCCTTTCTCGAGCACTTCTAAAAGGAGAATTGTATCCTCCGATGGCCATGACCTCTCATGTAGAACACGCATAGTTAGCCTGAAGGTCAGGTAGTTGTGATCATTATCTGATAATAGTCAACTAAGCATCGAGCCCGCTGTTTCTTCCATGTGAAGGGCTTCAGCCAGATAGGAACTTTAGGAGAGACGTCAGTGCGCGTTCACTGGTCTACAATGGTATTGCCATTCCTTATCGGGGGCTATGCCCTCTATGCTGGTACTAGTGTACGCGGTGTGATCTGGATGGTGGCTTTCTTTCTGGCGGTGGTAGGCTGCGTCTTTCTACACGAAATGGGTCACGCATATGCTGCGCGTCGCTATGGCGTTTCGGTTTTTGATATATTGTTGCTTCCAATCGGTGGAATAGCGCGTCTGAAGTCACTTCCAGCAAGACCAAGCGAAGAAATGTGGGTTGCGCTAGCGGGTCCGCTGGTCAATCTATTTATTGCCTTGGCACTATTGCCTGCGCTGTGGTATTGGCCTCGACATGAGTGGCTACCATACCTGAACAACTATGACTTAGGGTCTGCTCTGGTATGCTTGAGCCTCTTCAATGCAGCAGTTTTTGTCTTCAACTTGATTCCTGCGTTCCCACTTGATGGCGGCCGAATTTTACGGGCTGGCCTCTGCCAAACGATGACGAGATTAAAATCTACGAGGATTACCTCATGGGTTTCTCGAATTATCGGCCTGAGCTTACTCGCATACGGAATATATGAGGGAAGCTTTTTTTTAATGGGCTTCGCACTCTTCATTTTCATCATCGCTAGTAGGGAGATGGGGTCCGCAGTTGTAAATGCCTATCTCTCAGATACCATGATCAGTTCGTTGGCAAAGGATGCCAGAGCCTTTGATCCGGTGACGCCTATTGATGAGATTATCGAATATCTACAGCGTAGCAAACATGGCGGGGCAATCATCATGGATGAGTGCTGCCCAATTGGTTTCGTTAACCTGCGGATGCTAGAGCGCCTTGATGAACACACCACACACGTAGGCAACCTAGAAATGCCAACGGTTATCTGCCACGACAGCAATACGCCGCTGCGAGAGGTAAGTCAGCAGTTCTCTGTCTTCCCTCGGTCGATTGCGATCGAAGAGAATGATGGACGACCAGTTGGGTATCTAGATTTAGATCTCTTAGATCAGGGTTTTCAAGCTTTCGCCAAAACAGTCTAAGCGTTCACTAGAACAATCGCGTATTGGAGGGGCAGTTTTTGACTACTGCAGGTCGGTTATAATTGCTTCAGTCAGGTCTTCGGCCTCGTTGACGTATAACAAAGCACCAGGAACACTGGTGTCAAGTATAAGGCTGTAATTGTTAGCCTTTGCATACGAGTCAATAGATGCTTGAACTTTCAGGACGAGTGGAGTCAAATATTGGCTACGTCGAGTTTCGAACATACGAGCACTCTCTTGTTGAAAGGCCTGCAGACCCTGTTGAAGTCCTTGAAGTTCTTGCTCACGCAACTGACGTGTCTTAGGCGTAACGAGCTGAACGCTGTCTGCTAAATTTTTGTACTTCTGCTCAAAATTAGCCTCAAGTGCTTTGAAGGTAGTCTCGAGAGAGTCCTGATACAGGCGCATCAAGCTATCTGCGACTGCAGCTTCAGGCATGGATTCAAGGACAAGACCAGTATTTACGTGGCCAACTTTGGTTTGGGCGAATAAACTAGAGCCTGCAAGTAGGAGGCTGAAAAAAAGCAAATTGCGATACATGCGAAAAAGTAAAGTTGAGAAAAACTGCTCTGTAAGCAGGCGTAAAAGTAACCTAACGTTTTGAAGTTGAGGTCGCTGCTTTTGACCATTTAAAAACCGTTATCAAGTCAACGTTGCGACAGCTTCGCTCAATACA
This sequence comes from uncultured Saprospiraceae bacterium, assembly GCA_937923485.1. Lineage (GTDB taxonomy): Bacteria > Bacteroidota > Bacteroidia > Chitinophagales > Saprospiraceae > CALDTK01. Next base: position 27,223 of record CALDUE010000092.1, on the reverse strand, counting down.
TAACCAAAGACCATTAAATTCACGTTAACGAAGCCTCGCCTCGCCACTAAACAAGCACTTTCGGGTTTATAAGAGTGTCTTACACAAGCTGATTATGTCAAAAGCTAAAATCTGGACTATCGTAGCTGTAATGAGTGTTGCCTTGGTGGGCATCGCTGCCATGGAGTTTACGTGGATCAAGAGCATGATTGAGTTGAATATCGAACACTTTGACGAAAGTGTATTCAGCGCACTCAATGCTACTTCTGATCGATTGGAGAAGCTCGAAAGCCTCGATGCCTATGTAAATGGCTATTCGATTGATTACTTCGAAAGGAGTTTTGGCGACAGCGGAAATAAGAGCAACCTCGCCCTTGCCACGCAGCGTACAGAAAACATCGGAGCCGTGCCTGGGCATAAACACAATTGTACCTGCCGACAGTGCTACAACTCGCGCATGGATAACTGGCAGCAGTACATGAAGTACAGTGAGCGGGCGCTTGACGCACCACTTGAAAGTAGATTGGACCCTGCTGTTCTAGACACCATCTTGCGCCAAGAACTTGCCGATAGAGGTCTGAAAAGCGGCTACTCGTATGGCATATTTAGCAAGCAGAGAAGAAATTTCATCATCATTGATGGAAATTACATTGTCGGCGATCAAGGTCCAATAGACCTCGTCGATGAGCTCGATGAAGAAAGTTCTTTGGGCAACAGCGAGTATGCGGTTTACCTCTATGATGATATTGCGCTGCAGCCACCAGGCTTGCTGATGATACATTTTCCAGGTCAATCGAGAATTGTGATGGGGCCGGTTTGGTTAACGATCTTGCTCAGCGGCTTACTTCTTTGTGTGGTATTAGGCTGTTTTGCCTATTCGATCTTTATCATCTTCAGGCAGAAGAAGCTGTCGACGATGAAAAACGACTTCATCTCCAACATGACGCATGAGTTTAAGACGCCGATCGCCACGATCAGTTTGGCAGCGGATTCAATTACCAATCCTAAAGTGAGCGGCTCGCAGGAAAAACTCGAGCGCTTTGCGGGGATCATTCGTCAAGAGAATAACCGCATGCACCGACAGGTGGAAAAAGTCTTGCAAGCTGCCCAAATCGACCGAAAAGAGTTCAAGCTCAAGCCGATTTCGGTTGACCTCAACGAGCTTTTAGCAGAGGCGGTAACGCATATGGGACTGCAAGTTGAAAAGTTAGATGGAAAGATTGAAACCTCGTTAGTCGCCACTAATTCAGTAGTCGTTGCAGATCGTACGCACCTTTCTAACATCCTGCACAACCTGATGGATAATGCTATAAAATACAGTGAAAATGCCCCATTTATAAAAGTGCGCACTGAAGACACCAAGACTGGCGTTAAGGTTAGTATTAGCGATCATGGCATTGGCATGACAAAAGAAGATCAAAATCAAATTTTTGAAAAGTTCTTCCGAGTTCATACAGGCAACCGCCACGACGTCAAGGGTTTCGGCCTCGGTTTGAGTTACGTCAAAGCGATTGTTGATGCCCACGGCGGCAAAGTCACGGTCGATTCTAAGCTAGGGGAAGGGTCAACCTTTTCTGTCGAATTTCCTCGGAAATTTTCTGGCGAAGAGCAACAGTAACACTTTGAAAACACCTTTTTTAATCCTTTCAATTTAGAATTTCCTTCCACTTATGGCCAATCAGAATCCAAATATCCTCCTCGTAGAAGATGACGAAAATTTCGGAGATGTTCTTCGCTCGTATCTCGAAATGCACGACTATGATGTCACGCTAGCCACCGATGGCGAAGCTGGACTCCGCGCTTTCAAACCAAATCATTTTGACATCTGCATCTTCGATGTGATGATGCCTCGAAAAGATGGTTTTACGCTTGCCAAGGATATTCGAGAGCGAGATAAGCAAGTGCCGATCATCTTCTTGACTGCTAAGAATCTGAAAGAAGATGTCTTGCAAGGCTTCCGTGCAGGAGCTGATGATTATATGACCAAGCCGTTTGTAAGTGAGGAGCTATTGATGCGCATCCAAGCAATTCTCAAGCGGTCTCAACCGCAAGCTGATCCAGATGATGGCGTCCGAGAGTTCAACATCGGTAGGTTTCACTATGAGTATGCGTTACGTGAACTTACCTATGACAAAGGCAAGTCTACCGAGAAAATGGAGAAGCTTTCACCAAAAGAGGCTGAACTTTTACGTCTTTTCGCAATCCGCAAGAATGATGTACTCACCCGTAAGGAAGCGCTCACCAAGATTTGGGGCGAGGACAATTACTTCACGGCTCGATCCATGGATGTCTTCGTAACCAAACTTCGCAAGTACCTCAAAGCCGATGAAAATCTAGAGATCGTGAACATCCACGGGAATGGATTTAGATTGGTGGAGCAGGAGGAAGCTCAATAGCAACGAGCTACTAAGATCACCCACTAAAAAAGGGCTGATTCCGCACGAATGCGGAATCAGCCCTTTTTCTATTAAGGTCAGCAAGGACTTAATCGTGGTCCTCAATCTGATTCTCAATTGTTACATCACGCTCGGGTGGGAAGCCAATACTTGCGGAGGGCTTTGGCGTTAATTTGAAGGGACGCTCGCCGATAAGACGGACCAGGTCGCTTTTCACCAACACCTCCTTTTCAAGCAGCTCACGAGCTAGAATCTCGAGCTCATTGCGATACTTCGACAGCAGGTCTTGAGCGCGTTGATACTGCTCATTTACCAAGCGGCGCACTTCATCATCAATCTTTGTAGCTGTGTCGTCAGAGAAAGGCTTGGTGAAGCTCTGGTCTTGCATCCCGTAAAAGCTTACCTGACCAACTTTATCGCTCATGCCAAAGACACTGACCATTGAGTACGCCATCTTGGTGACTTGATCCAAGTCAGACTGAGCTCCCGTAGATATCTTGTTGAAGATGATCTTCTCCGCAGCACGGCCACCGAAGGTCATGCACATACGATCGAGTAGCGCTTCTGTACGTGTGATGTACTCCTCCTTTGGTAAGTATTGCGCATAACCAAGCGTTCCAACGCCACGTGGGACGATGGTAACCTTAACCAATGGGCTCGCATGCTCGAGGAACCAACCTGCAACAGCGTGGCCAGCCTCGTGATAAGCGATGATTTCTTTCTCTTGAGGAGAGATGAGCTTATTCTTTTTCTCCAAACCACCGATTACACGATCGAGTGCGTGGTTGAAATCGTCCATGTCAACCGCGGTCTTGTTGCGACGAGCAGCTACTAGTGCAGCCTCATTACAAACATTAGCGATCTCAGCACCAGCAAAGCCAGGCGTCATTTCAGCGAGAATGTGAGAATCAATACTTGAATCGGTTTTGATGTTCTTCAAGTGAACCTTGAAAATCGCATCACGACCAGTAAGGTCGGGGCGATCCACGCCAATCTGACGATCAAATCTTCCCGGGCGCAGTAAGGCGGGGTCAAGTACATCCGGTCGGTTGGTTGCCGCCATGAGGATTACACCTTTGTCTGTAGAGAAACCATCCATCTCCACCAAAAGCTGGTTGAGGGTATTCTCGCGCTCATCGTTTCCACCTTGCATTTGACCCTTTCCACGGGCACGGCCAATCGCATCGATCTCATCAATAAAGATGATACAAGGAGCTTTGTCGCGAGCCTGCTTGAACAGATCACGAACACGACTTGCACCGACTCCAACAAACATCTCGACGAAATCAGAGCCTGACATCGTGAAAAACGGAACACCAGCTTCACCAGCTACTGCTTTGGCAAGTAACGTCTTACCTGTTCCTGGAGGGCCTACAAGCAAAACACCTTTCGGAATCTTACCTCCAAGACTTGTGTATTTCTTTGGATTCTTGAGGAAGTCAACAACCTCAACTACCTCTTCTTTTGCTTCTTCGAGTCCTGCAACATCAGCAAAAGTGACATTCACTTTTGCATTTTGATCAAAAAGTGTTGCTTTAGACTTACCGATGTTGAAGATCTGTGCTCCAGGTCCGCCAGCACCACCGCCTACACGACGCATAATGAGTAGCCAGAGGCCAAGGAGAAGCATGATTGGAAGCAAATAGCTAAGACCTACGCCGAGGTAATTGGTACGCTCTTCATATCGCACGTCTATTTGCTTGCCAGCACCAAGTTCGTCGTTGATCTTGTCGACTTTTCCTGCAAAAGCTTCGACAGTTGAGATTTCAAAACTGTAAGCTGGTCGCTGAGGTGTAACACCTTGATCGGCGACTTTTTTGTGCGTGCTCTTTTTTAAAGCGTCCTCATTAAGGAAAACTTGAACACTATTGAGGTTACGGATGACAAGGACTTTTTCAACGTCCCCTTGCTCAGCGTACTGCTCGAAAGCCTGCAGGCTGATTTCTTCAACACCATTTCGGTTGAAGGTGTAGACATTGAATGCGAGAATGACCAAAGCCAATAGGGCATATACCCAATAGAGCTTAATCTTTGGTCCGCCGTCCTTTTCTTGTTTCTTGTCGCTCATGCGATGGGTAGGTTACTAGGAAAGTTCTTTGTGGTATACGTTGGGCGAGTGGCTACGGTTGTGAAGTTGTCTCAAAAAGGACTGCTTGTTAGATAGAATTACACTCAGAGAGGATGAAGGAGCTTAAGTGTCTTCATATGTTTGAGCAGGAGCATCACTCCAAAGACTCTCTAAATCATAGAATTCACGAGATTCTGGACTGAAGATGTGTACCACAATATCGAAGTAATCCATACAGACCCAAAGGCCTGTTTCTAAACCTTCTATGGATCCTGGCCGCTCAGCACGCTCATTGCGTGCTCGTAAACGAACATTATTTGCGATTGCACGCACTTGCACGTTACTGTCAGCTTCGCAGACAATGAAAAAATCAGCTGGCGAATCTTCGATCTCTCTAAGGTCAAGGCGCACGATGCGCTTTCCTTTGATGTCCTGAATGCTATCGATTATGATTTCGCTCAGTGCTAAAGTTTGTTCAGCAGATAGAGAGACAGTTGGTTGCTTAGGCAAAGGTGGTAAATTTGTGAGGTATCATCCAGGGATGATGGGTACTAATCACTTGGCTTATGAGAATTACAAAGGTGCAACGATTTTTGAGCACGCATCGATATCTTCTTTAAGTGGGAAGGTATGTCAAAGAAAACACAGAGGATTGGACAAAAGTTGGCGCTAAAGTCGTCCAAATTGAGTCAACCAACAATTCTCTTAGAGAGCAGGTGCAAGCTTTCGCCAAAACAGGTCAAGTTTTGCCGGAAGGCTACTCCCTAAGAACGGACTTTCAGACTGCTGGGAAAGGAAGACTAGGTCGTGTCTGGGACGCTCAGCCTGGCAAAAACCTATTGATTAGTTACCTGCTTACAAGTGCTGGGCTTCGGCCTGATCAACTTTTTTTACTTCTTCAAAGTGTTGCGCTGGCGGTAAGGGATACGGTTCAAGGGTATGTAGATCGAAAAGATGTAGAGGTGAAGTGGCCAAACGATATTCTTGTCGAGGACAAGAAAATCGCAGGCATTTTGATTGAGAGCGTCCTAACGGGCGATCAAGTATCCTACGTTGTTGTTGGAATTGGGTTGAATGTTAATCAGCTGGAGTTTGAAACGGGTACAACTGCTACAAGCATTGCTGCACTAAATAAACGAATGTTCGATTTGCGCGACGTCATGATTGCACTGACCAGAAAGCTTCAGTCTGCCCAGCTACACTTGAAGCAAATCGTGCGTTTGGGCGACGTCTACGCTCTCCAGCAACGGTATCACACCCACCTATTCGGTTTTGGACAATGGTTGCACTTTTTGGAGTTGAAGACCAACAAAGAACGCTTGGGGAAATTATTGGGCGTTCTACAGACTGGAGAATTGCGACTAGAGCAAGAGGGCGTGGAGTATCGTTTTTCCCTAGATGAACTAAAGTTTCTAAGGAAATTTGGGGAAAAGTGAAAAATACCTCACCCAAATAAAGTATTGAGAAACATGCTAGGCTGAAAATTTGTATCATTGTCCTAACAGGTGACTTGCGACGACATGAAGCAATTTGTGAAATCTGCTCTCTAGAAAAAACTCAGTTTTTTCGATTACACTCTTTTGAACTTTTGGAAAACTTATTTGTCAACCAAGCGTTAGCGCAAAAAAATATTGCTGCGTGATGATTCCCCGCGCATGCAAAGAATCACTTCTGGGAATTGGAAGTCTTGATCTCTTTTAGAGGTCAGGGCTTCTTTTTTTTAGAACTAATTATATGGCTAGCGTATTCTTGATGCATGCAAGCAACGCTCCTTACCATCGGTGATGAACTTCTCATTGGGCAAGTACTCGATACAAATGCTCATTGGATCTCATCCTATCTCTACGAGCAAGGAATCGAGCTAGCATCAACCATGACTGTGAGTGATAGCAAGCTCGAAATTGGCGCTGCTTTAACGCATGCCGCCAAAACGAGTAGGGTTATACTTCTCACAGGAGGACTAGGTCCCACCAAGGACGACCTCACCTTAGAGGCTATAGCTGAGCATCTTGAACTTCCGCTAGTTTTTAATGAGGAGACGTTTGCTCGTATTGAGCATATCTTCAAAGAATTGATTAAACGACCGCTTTCTCCCTTACACAAAAGACAAGCATATCAACCTCAAGGAGCACAGACTTTATTAAATAAACAAGGAACGGCTCCAGGAATTTGGATCGAAAAACACGGCGTCATATACATAGCTATGCCCGGTGTTCCAAGAGAAATGAAGTACCTCATAACAGAGGAGGTCGTCCCACGTCTTTTGCCATTAGCTTCATCCAAGACTCGCAAAGAGCTTACCATCCACACGGCCGGGTGGGGCGAAACGCAGATAGCCACTGCCATTCAAGCAGTTGAAGACAAGCTGCCTTCACACATAAGTCTTGCTTACTTGCCTTCACTCGGCACCGTGCGTGTACGCATCAATGCAGAAGGTGACAATGGGGAAGCCTTGCTAAAAGAATTGGAAGCTTGGAAAGTGAAGATTGTCAAACTTCTGCCAAAAGAGCTCATCTATGGGTATGGCAACACCAGCATGGTAGAAGTGGTGCAACAGCTTTTGCTAAAGAAGAAAATGACCCTGGTCACTGCAGAAAGCTGTACTGGAGGCATGATCGCGCACTCCATTACTGAGCGCCCAGGAGCAAGTAAGGTGTTTTATGGAAGTGTAATTGCCTACGACAATAGCGTAAAAAAGAAATTACTCGGCGTTCCTGATCACATTTTTAAGCAGCATGGAGCAGTAAGTGAGCAGGCCGTACGAGCGATGGTAAAAGGAATCCTTCCACTCCTCGGAGCTGATGTTGCCATCGCAACCAGTGGAATTGCAGGACCAAGCGGAGGTACTCCGGAGAAGCCTGTAGGAACTATTTGGGTTGCTATCGGTACTCGTAACCAAATAATCACCCGTAAACTCTCCTTTCGACATGATCGAGCGACCAATATTGCACGTACTTCAACAACTGCTTTAGACATGCTTCGTAGGTTCCTCTTAATAGCCTAGTTTTGTGGCACCCTAACCGGTCGCTTTCTTTTGCCTTTGCAACTTGAAAGAGGCCATCCAAATTTCTCGCAATCATTCTCTGACCGTATGGCAGCCGTAGAACTCATCATGCCCAAAATGGGCGAAAGCATTATCGAAGCAACGATCCTCTCTTGGAGTAAACAAGTAGGAGACACCATTGACGTCGATGAAACTGTCCTCGAAATTGCCACCGATAAGGTTGACAGTGAAGTTCCTTCGCCGGTTGCCGGTGTATTAGCTGAGATTCGGTTTGAAGTGGACGACGTCGTCCCCGTTGGTGAAGTAATCGCTATTATCAATACGGGAGGTGAAACTCCAGCAGCTTCTGCCCCTAATGCCGCTGCGAAAGAGGTCTCTGCCCCTGCCCCTGAGGTGATTGAAGCCGTATCGGCACCGCTTGCTGTAGCTCATGGTGGCGGCGAAATTCAACGGATAGGCGCTGACGGAAGGTTCTTTTCTCCACTCGTTCGCAAAATTGCCAAAGAGGAAGGATTGAGTCAAGCCGAACTCGAAAGTGTTCCTGGCACTGGCCATCAAGGTCGTGTCAATAAAGCCGATATTCTCGCTTACCTAAAGCATAGAGGATCTTCAGCTGTTGCCAAAACCCAACCAGCTGCAGCTCCGGCAAGGGCAGCCGCACCAAAACCGGTCGGTATCACCTTAGAAAATGGTGACGAGGTCATTGAAATGGATCGCATGCGAAGGCTAATTGCCGACCACATGGTGAACTCAATGGCTACAAGTCCACACGTAACAAGCTTCGTTGAAGCAGACGTTACCAATATGTGGAACTGGCGTGAAGCCAATAAAAAGTCTTTCCAACAGCGATATGGTGAAAAAATCACTTTTACACCACTCTTTTTCGAAGCGGTAGTGAAAGCTATGGCTGATTATCCGATGGTCAATGTGTCTGTAGATGGCAACAAAATCATCGTCAAAAAGAAAGTAAATATTGGAATGGCGGCTGCTTTGCCAAGTGGCAACCTCATCGTCCCAGTCATTAAGGAAGCCAACTTGCTTAGCCTTCCCGGACTAGCAAAAAACGTTAACGATTTAGCAACCCGCGCACGTCAAAACAAACTAAAACCTGAAGAAATTCAAGGTGGTACGTTTACGATTACCAATGTGGGTACCTTCGGTAATGTGATGGGTACACCAATCATTAATCAGCCGCAAGTAGCAATTCTAGCTACTGGGGCAATTCGAAAACGCCCAGCGGTGTTAGAAACCGAACATGGTGATGTAATAGCGATACGCCATATGATGTTCTTATCATTGAGCTATGATCATCGCGTAGTTGATGGTGCACTTGGAGGGAGTTTCCTTCGTCGCATCGCCGATTACCTCGAGCAATTTGACCCTAAACGCACTGTTTAAATAATTTTGAATAGACTCTCCCTCGCATTTGTCAGCATGCTTTGCTTGCTCTCTAGCCTTGCGGTTAATGAGCTCTACGGGCAAGTGAACCCGCGCGACTACAAGCGTAATGGGAAGGAGTATTTTGATGCCGGTAAGTTCTTCCCCGCTGCGGAGGCGCTAACAGTTTATCGCAAATACAAGCCTGAAGATTCAGATATCTGGTATCCTTTGGCCGTTAGCCTCTACAAAACCAACGACCTTGAAGAGAGTAGGGTGCTCTTCGAAGGGTTGATACGCACAGGTAAGAAAATGCCCGAGGAGGCATTCCTCTATTTGGGCCGAATTGATCACCATGAAGGGAATTACAACGCCGCAGCAAAGCATTACAAGCGTTATCTCCGCTCAATAGACGACAAGCACCCGCTCTACAAGTCAATCGTTGACGATATTAGAAGACTCGGCGTAGCGTCGCGTATGGGGCCGAACTCAGGAGCCTTATCAGCATACAGCGAGAATCTAGGCGCAGGGATCAATACCATCGGTCAAGAATTTCACCCCCTGCTTAGTCCTAACTATCAGGATCGAATGTATTTCGCAAGCATACGCGAAGGTGTCTCTGGTGGCTATCGTGACGACAATGGCCTCATTAATGAAGTGACAGGAACGCTGCACGCGGACATGTTTTCTGGGCAAGTGGAAAATGGACGCTGGACATCAGGTGATGCACTTAGCTATTTGCTAAATTCTACCTCACACGACATCGCTTTAGATTTTGGGATGGGCGGGCGTGTTCTGCTTTTCTGGAAAGGAAAAGATCTTTATTCAGGCGATATCCTCGTAGACACCTTCCGTTCTCAAGCGGAAGCGAGAAATCTATTTGCTCCTGAATGGAACAATTCACCATTGGATTCGCGTGCTGGAGATAATGATCCGCACTTATTCAAAGACACACTAGTGCTATTTATCAGTAACCGCGAAGGCGGCTACGGTGGCTTTGATATCTACTCTTCTGTCCGCAGAAATGGAGAATGGCAGGCAGCAAAAAACCTCGGACCAACTATCAACTCTGCCTACGACGAACGCAGTCCATATCTATGTAATGACGGTCGTACATTGTTTTTTTCTAGCAATCGGGTAGATGCCTCCATTGGCGGCTTCGATGTATTTATGGCCCAATTCGATGATCGAAAAGTTGCGTGGGACATCCCTCAAAACGTCGGCCGATCCATCAACAGCGCAGGAGATGAGCTTAATTTTCGGGTTGCAAATAATGGCTTAGAGGCCTATTTTGATTCAGATATTCGAACTACGAGCATTGGAGGCAAAGACATTTACGCGGCCTACTTCAAAGAGAAGCTAAGGGAGCAAGAAATTTTAAGTCGCCCGATAACCTTCTTACAGGTGCTCGAAAAAGCAAAAACGAGCGAAGCGCTAGCAATTGGTGGAGAAAGCCCAACAGAGCAGAGTCCGATCTATGAGAAGCCGCTTATACCTGTTTCTGTCGAGTTAGAACCTCTTCCTTACAGTAAGGATGACAAGATTATCACTCCTGGAAATCTTCAAAAATCCAGCAGTGCGCTAGACTTTCTGTCTAAATATCCAGGCTCGAAAATTATCATCACAACGCATAGTGACGATACAGATGCGCAGCGATTTCGTACCTATTTTGGAATTAAGCGTGCAGAGACTTTCGCAGATTACCTCGTTAAGCGAGGCGTGGCCAAAGACCGCATACAATTGATGAGTGTTGGTTCGACGTATCCGATGGCCAACAATTCGCACAACGATCAACCTAGTGTACAAGGACAGCGATTCAACCGACGAATTGAACTCCATGTCGTACCTGGTGACGACTACGTACTATCGCCAATGTACAATGATCCTCGGGTTCCAGACTTTATCGCGAATGATCTCTTTCAAGTCTATCGAGATTTTCAGGATGGCATCGTTTTCCGAGTTGAAGTTGCTGAGCTTGGACAGCGGTACGAAAATGAATCGTGGCTTTTACTCCCTTCGCCGACGATTGAGAGCGATGTGTCTACTGGTAAGTACAGATATAGCACTGGTGCTTACCTTACCTACAGTTCTGCCCGTCAAATGGCAGATGAACTCTTGCGTAAGGGATTTACTAACGCTAAAGTTGTTGCTTACCTAAATGGTTTGCGGCTAGATGATTCAGAAGTTGTTTCCTTTGCCGAAGACTATCCAGAGTTAGGGCGATTTAACGCTTCTAAATCAACCGAGGAGTAAATCTTCTCTAACCTTTTACAATTCTATGGGCCCAATCAGTTTCTTTAGAGAAAGCCTTCGTGATTTAAAGACGGTAGGCACGGTAACTCGTTCGAGTAAGGCCCTTTGTAAAGGTGTAATCAAGCCAATTGATTTTGATTCTGCTCGCTTCCTCGTAGAACTCGGCGCAGGTGATGGAGTAATCACTGAACACATGCTCGCGGCCATGCATCCTGATGCCAAGCTTCTCACTTTTGAGGTCAATCCTAAATTTTGCAAGAAGCTTCGTGAACTCAAGGATGAGAGACTCATCGTCGTGGAGGACACTGCAGAGAAATTGCCAATATATCTAGCTGAAAATAACTTTGGAGAAGTTGACTGCGTCGTAAGCGCAATCCCTTTTGTATCGCTGCCAAAGTCACTCGCCGATACAATTGTCACACTCTGTCGAGACGCGCTAAGAATAGGTGCACCATTCTCCCAGATACATTATAGTCTTATGCGTAAGAAGGTCTACCAAGGCATTTTTGGAAACATTAACGTCGACTTTGTCCCGATGAACATTCCACCTGCCTTCGTGCTCACTTCCCGTAAAGCCTAGAAGCCATTCTATAACCAGATTACTTCTTCACGAATGCTTGATTTATCTGGTGCATATCCCAAAAAGAAGCCTCCGCCACCTGCACCGCAGAGCTTTAGGTAAGCCACATCCTTGCTGAGCCATTGACTCCATTTTGTCTCAATAGAGGTAGGAATCAAAAACTTCAATGCTTCAAGTTGAAGCTCGCTTAGCGCTCTAAGTTTTGGCGAAAGCCCGTCTACATGCTCAAGCTTGAATCCTTGAGCGAGTGCATCAACTAGCACATTCATTGGCTTGAGTACTTCTTTTACCCAACGATTGTCTTTACAGCTTTCGCCAAAACGTGCTATCGCATCCTTACCAGCGCGTGGTTGGCCTGAGTCGATCAGAAACCAAGCTCCTTTTGAGTCAAATATTGGAAAGGTCTCTGCCATGGTCACCGCTTCAATTTCTCCAGAAGGATGAATGTAAATGGCTTGGTCTAAAAAACTTACCAAAGGGTCGAGACCTGAGCTTTCGCCGTGGAAGAAACTCTCCAAAGCGGCAAGCTGCTTCCTCAGAAGCGGAAGAGATGGCACCTCCTCTAGCAGATACCTGCGGTATGCTTCGGCAGTGATAGCCCCGCTAGATCCCAAACCGTACCCAATGGGAATGTCTGCATACACGCCCAGGCCTTGCGATTCTTGCTCCCATCGCTCGAAGTCTAGCTTACCAGCGAGTACTTCTGACGTTTTGGCGAAAGCTAGCCACTTGCCAAAATCAAAACTTGCGTGGATACCCTTTTCGATCGGGAGTTGATGAGCATCCGATGTTAAACGTTGCAAGGCAACACGCGCAGAATACCGCCGTAAAGGCACCGCAAAGGCTGCACTACCGTGTAAAACGGTATGTTCTCCTAACATCAGCAGTTTGGCGGGAGTTTGGGAAGCGATGATCAGTAGTTTTGCGGCAAGCTAATAAGACCCTCGTGTACCAGCTACTCAAACCGCTACTCTTTTCGCTCGATGCAGAACGAGCGCACCATTTAACTATGCAGAGTTTTAAAACTGTGCAACTTGGAGGTCCCATCACCGACGCGTTCACTAGTGGGTGGAGAGTTGATGATCCTAAACTTGCTAGGACAGTCTTTGGATTGAAATTCAAAAATCCTGTTGGCCTTGCCGCTGGGTTTGATAAAGACGGCGTCTACTATCCCTTGATGGCCAAACTAGGATTTGGCTACGTAGAACTAGGAACGGTAACGCCTCGTCCGCAGGTTGGTAATCCCAAACCACGTCTTTTTAGGCTCCCCAAAGACCGAGCGCTCATTAATCGCATGGGGTTCAACAATGCTGGAGTCGATGCGCTAGCCGATAACATTGAGCGTCATGGCAGACCCGACGGGATGATTCTTGGTGGCAATATTGGCAAGAACAAAGACACCCCAAATGCTGAAGCGACCACTGACTACTTGATCTGTCTTGATAGGCTTCATTCACTCGTAGACTACTTTGCTGTAAACGTGAGTTCTCCAAACACGCCCGGCTTGCGCAGTCTCCAGGCAAAGGAGCCGCTTACGCGTCTTCTAAGCGAGCTACAAGCAAGAAATGCTGGATATGCGAAGCCTCGTCCAATTTTACTAAAGATTGCTCCAGATCTCTCTGAAGGAGAACTCGATGACATCGTTTCCATCGCTCAAGAAACTAAGCTGGCTGGTTTGATCTCTACCAATACAACCATCGCTCGCGAACCACTCAACACTGACATAGAGACGGTTTCTCAGATTGGCAATGGCGGACTTAGTGGTGCTCCCGTACTCGAACGCTCTACAGCAGTACTCGCTTATTTGCGCAAAAACTTACCTGCTGGCTTTCCAATCATCGGCGTTGGTGGCATCATAGATGGCAAGAGTGCACTTCAAAAAGTAGCTGCCGGCGCTGACCTCGTTCAGGTTTACAGTGGGATGGTTTATGCAGGGCCGACACTCCCCGCGCAGATCAATAAAGCATTATTAACCTCAATGGGTTAATTGTATCTGAGTAGCTGGCATGCTATTTGGCCTTTCTCTATCTTGTAAGGGCAAAAGAACAATCGACAGATTATTCCACATTGCGCCTTGCGGTCGTATCTCGATTACGACCGTACCTCCCCTTGGCATCATGACTTTTTTTGGGTTTACCCCTCAATAAAACCGTCTACAATGATCGCCTTTACCGTGCTATACCTTTCACTCGGCTACAGCTTGTACGGTATTTTTATGGAGGACACTACACTGATTTATAAGGATTTCCGTTTTTGGCTGATCATTGCTAGCCTAATTCTGCTTATTTTATTGACGTTGAAGAGTTATCCGCTATAGTCGTTGGCTTATGCCAACTCCAATTGGTAATTGTCAGTTGTCAATTGATAATGCCGAGATGTTCCGTAGGTAGAGCCCAAATTCTCGTGCGAAGCATGAGATTGGTCAATTGGGTCTCGTAGGGGAGTCGTGACATTCTCAACTGACGATTCTTCTCTTTGGATTGAGTGTCGCGTACGTCATGAACATTATCAATTTAAAATTATCAATTGACAATTAGTACCTACATCATCTTCAAGCTCAAGTCAATGCTCTGAGCTGAGTGCGTCAACGCGCCTACACTTATAAAGTCAACTCCTGTTTCTGCAATTGGTCGGATGGTGTCGAGATTAACTCCACCACTCGCCTCACTTTCATGGCGATTACCGATTGTATCAACAGCGGTCTGGAGGTCTGAGAGTTCGAAATTATCGAGCATGATGCGGTTCACATTGCCGATGCTCAACACCGTGTCGAGTTCTTGGAGATTACGCACTTCCACCGTCATTTCTAGATCAAGGTCGTTTGCTCGCAGGTATTTGTGTACGCTTTCGATTGCTTCACGCATGCCACCTGCGCCATCTACGTGGTTGTCTTTAATCATAATGCGATCATAGAGTCCATCTCGATAATTGTAAGATCCTCCAACAACCACTGCATATTTCTCTAAGAAACGGAGCTGCGGGGTAGTTTTTCTTGTATCGAGCACTTTGGCTCCGGTACCTTTCACAGCTTTCGCGAAAACACGACTCATGTTCGCTATTCCTGATAGCCGCTGCATGGTATTGAGGACGAGTCTTTCGCCACCAAGGATTGTACGAATGGGGCCTTCAATGTAAAATGCTTCTTGTCCCGGGGAGATTTCGTCTCCATCAGAGAGCAGCTCTTCAATCGTACAGCTAGGGTCTAAGTAGTCAAATACGGCCTTAGCAACTGGCATTCCACATAAGACACCATGATCTTTCACGAGCAAGCGGGCGCGCCCAATTTTTCCTTCAGGTATCGTTGCTAGACTAGTATGGTCTCCAGGTCCGATATCTTCTGAGAGACTGCGGCGAATGAACGGTTGGAGTAATTCTGCGTCGAGGAATGGTTTAGCCATGCCGCGAATGTAAGTCGTCCCGTTGACGTGTGCTGCCAGGTCAGCAAGAGCTTGCTCACTTAGTCCACTTCCATCGTGGTCTTATCTAGTTCCTGCTGTCTAATATTGGTCGGCAAATCTCGATACTCATACTCTTGCGTACGGAGTTGTGGCTTAAACCCTGCCTCACGAATGGCGTCTTGAATCCCATCAGCGGTGAATCGGAAAGCTGCTCCAGCAGCACTGACAACGTTTTCTTCTATCATGATAGACCCAAAGTCGTTGGCGCCAGCATGCAAGGTCAATTGGGCAATTTTCTTACCGACCGTTAGCCAAGAGGATTGGATATTGACTACATTAGGAAGCATGATGCGGCTCATAGCGATCATTCGGATATACTCGTCTCCAGTCACGGTATTACGCGCTCGCTTTATGCGCTTGAGGATAGTATCCTCGTCCATAAACGGCCATGGGATAAAGGCCAAGAAGCCATTTGCCTCGGCAGGTTTCTCGCTTTGTACCTGACGAAGCAGTGTGAAATGCTCCATGCGCTCAAGGTTGGTCTCGATATGACCAAACATCATCGTCGCGCTTGTGGTGATGTTGAGCTTGTGGGCTGCGCGCATAACATCCAGCCATTCCTGGCCGCCACACTTTCCTTTGCTGATTAAGCGACGCACGCGATCATCAAGAATTTCTGCTCCAGCGCCTGGTAGACTGTCAAGTCCAGCTTCATTGAGAGCTTTTAAAACATCGTAATGTGACATGTTTTCAAGCTTCGAAACGTGCGCAATTTCGGGTGGTCCGAGTGCATGAAGTTTCAAATCTGGATACAGCGCTTTGAGCTGAGAAAATGTATCGACGTAGAATTTCAGCCCAAGGTCTGGGTGGTGTCCTCCTTGCAAAAGCAACTGGCGACCACCGAGCTCGTACATCTCGTCAATCTTCTCTTTGTATTGGTCAATCGTAGTGATGTAAGCCTCTTCGTGACCAGGACGGCGGTAGAAGTTGCAGAACTTGCAATTTGCAATGCAGACGTTGGTTGTATTGGAGTTTCGATCAATGATCCACGTCACCACATCGCCAGGCACATGGTGCTGACGCATGGCGTTTCCAACAAACGCTAACTCAGCAGTGGGTGCGTTCTCAAAAAGATAAACCCCTTCTTCTGGTGTTAACCAATCAAGGTTGATTGCTCGCTCAAGTAGCGCAGTAGTTCGGGCAGGATCGTTGGCGCGTGTTTTAGCCATACTGGAGTAACAGATGGATTTGTAGGGTGTTGTGAGAAAGATTCTACAACCTTAAATAGAAACAGTCAAATTTTCTCTTAGGAATTGAAGATTATCGCTTTTAAGGAGAAAACCGTACGTTTAAGTATGCCATGGAAAGATCGTCTTAACAGACCTCGTTGAGCTTCACTTACAGTGCTTGGGAGATGTGCTATATCAAATACCCTAAGACTGATTTGTGTAAATTTGCTGTGCCGCTGCAAATTTACACATGGTCGGTCGATAGCTTTCTAGAATATTACATGATATAAGAACTGGTTACCCAGCTCTATATCTAGATGGTCCGAACGTTTGTTGATCGAACCATACTCAACACCAACTTCCTACGTGTGCAACGATCTATTACCCGTTGCTGCCAAAGCGGCTTCTTTCACAGCCTCTGCATAGGTAGGGTGGGCGTGACTCATACGCGCGATGTCCTCAGCTGATCCTCGGAATTCCATTACGGCTACCGCCTCGGCTATTAGGTCGGCAACGCGAGCGCCCACCATGTGCACACCAAGAACTTCGTCGGTAGCTTCATCGGCGATAATCTTTACCATGCCTTCGGTGTCCATACTTGCGTGCGCACGACCAAGTGCTTTGTATGGGAACTTACCGACCTTGATCTTCACGCCAGCTTCTTTGAGTTCTTGCTCTGTTTTGCCGACGCTCGCAACCTCAGGCCACGTATAGACGACTCCCGGGATCAAATTGTAGTTAATGTGTGGTTTCTCGCCGTTCATGTGCTCAGCAACAAAGACACCTTCTTCTTCAGCTTTGTGGGCAAGCATCGCACCTTTGATCACGTCGCCAATAGCATAAATGTGCTCAGCTCCTGTGCGGAGGTACTCGTCAACTTCGATGCGACCTTTCTCGTCTACTTTGACCGCAGAGACATTCTCTAGTCCAAGCTTATCTGTATACGGCTTGCGCCCGATGGCAACCAGACAGTAGTCTGCTTCAATTGTTTGCAAGTCATCTTCCTTGTCCTTGGCGGCGTAGGTGACAATTGCTTTTGTCTTGCCTTTGGCTTTTACCTCTTTCACCGCGTGTTTCGTGTGAAATTTCACGCCAAGCTTCTTCATAGACCGCATGAGCTCTTTCGAGCAATCAACATCCATTCCTGCGATGATGCGATCTGCAAATTCTATTACCTCAACTTGAGTACCAAGGCGGGCGTATACACTTCCAAGCTCTAGACCAATAACCCCACCTCCGATGACAACCATGCTCTTAGGCACTTTCGTGATCATCAGGGCCTCCGTGCTGGTGATGATGCGATTCTTATCGTAGTTGAAGGCTGGGGGAGCAATAGGCTTGCTGCCTGTAGCAATGATGATCTTTTTGGAAGTTACTTCTTCGGTAGTACCGTCATCCTTTGTAATGAGAACAGTATGGTCATCCTTGAAGGAACCGTGGCCGTGTAAGACCTCAACTTTGTTCTTCTTCATCAAGAACTGAACGCCCTTGGTCATTTGCTCGACAACACCTGCCTTACGATTGATCATTTGTGGCATATCAACCGAGACTTTACCCGTTTTGATGCCATGATCTTGAAAGCGATGGATGGCATCGTGATAATGCTCTGAGCTATCTAGGAGAGCCTTTGAAGGGATGCATCCAACATTCAAACACGTACCTCCGAGGTTAGGGTAGCGCTCAATGATTGCTGTTTTCATACCGAGTTGAGAGCAACGGATTGCTGCTACATAGCCTCCTGGGCCTGATCCGATGATGGTTACGTCGTACTGCATGCTGAAAAAATCTCTTAAAGTTTGGTCGTGTAAGTGTTTCTGGTACTATTTACCGCTATCCCCGCCTCCTGGTTTCGGGCCTCGAGGTTTTCTTCTATTTCGGTTGCGAGACTGGCGATTGCCAGTTGGCTTATCCCCAGGTTTTGACTCGCCTCCTTGATTGCTTTTGGGGCTTTTAGGTCTTCTGCTTGATTTTGTCGCTTTTGCCGGATCGCCACCTGTTTTGGCGGAAGCTGGCTTATTGCGACTGCGAGAGCGATTTCGAGATTTACTCGAACCTCCGCTTGCTCTGTCTTGCTTAGCATTGTCGCGTTGACCGCCTGATCGATTGCCACCTTTTTTACGAGCGCCTTTCTTCTTGCGGTTACGCTTCTCGAGCGGAATGTCAACTACATCGGTAACATCACCATAGTCATGTTCATCCGCAGTTTCTTCGGCCAATTGTGTTTGGCGTTCACTCTCAATGGCGATGAACGTGTGTACGTCGGCCTCAGGGTTTTTGAGGACTTCGTGCACCTGCTCGACGGTCATGGTAACATACGGTCCGCGCTTGCGACCTTCCATTATTTGATAGGTCATCAGACGTTTGAAGACATCTGTTTTCACCAAAACCGCTTTACCGTTAGGCAATTTGATCTTGTCTGCCTTTTTTGGGAAATCTGATAAGGCATCGAGGTAAGTATCGAGCTCAAAGTTGAGGCAGCACTTTAGTCTGCCGCATTGTCCAGATAACTTCGTCTGATTGAGTGCGAGGCCCTGATAACGTGCTGCTGATGTATTGACACTCTTGAAGTCCGTCAACCAAGTTGAGCAGCACAGCTCTCGCCCACAAGAACCAATGCCACCGAGACGGCCGGCTTCTTGTCTAGCGCCTATTTGGCGCATTTCTACGCGAACGCGGAACTCTCTTGCGAGGGATTTGATAAGTTCCCGAAAGTCGATTCTTGTTTCTGAAGTGTAGAAGAACGTCGCTTTTGTGAGGTCACCCTGATACTCAACGTCGCTAAGTTTCATTGGAGATTCCGTAGCGTAGGCAAGTACACGAGCACGAACGAGGGTTTGCTTTTCGAGTAAGCGTGCCTCATCAAGTCGCTCAAGGTCTCGGTCGTGCGCTTTGCGAATTACATCATACTTGATGAGACTCGCTTTGACGTCGCGTTTAGCCATTTGCGCGTGCACGAGTTCACCTGAGAGCGTAATGTATCCTGTGTCAAACCCTTTATCGGTTTGCACGACAACAACGTCACTCGTACTAGCTCCAATTTCAGGAGGGCAGTAGTAAAAGTCTTTACGGGTTCCGTGTTTGAATGAAACCTCTACGTAATTCTGTTCGGCAACGTCACGAACGCCCTGGATGGTAAGCCAGTCGTAGGTGCTCATTCGGTTGCAGCCGCCAGAGGAACAGTGTCCTTTGGATCCGCAACCAGATGGGCTGCCGTCGGCATTTTTGGTTCCGCAAGATGCGCAAGCCATGGGGGAAAAGTTTAGCTCGCACGACGCATGGGATGTGAGTCCGAACGCTGCCGGGCGAGAATATGATGGATGCGAATCGAGGTCGCCGCAAAGGCGATTTTCCCGTTCGCGTTACGTTCGACGGCTGCGAGCAGACGATTGAGTTCGTCGGCGAGCGCCGTCAGCTGGGGCCAGGATACTAGCGCGGCCAGCTTGGTTGCCACCTGCGCATCGCTTGGGGCGAGTCGAAGTGGCTGAGGATTCTCAGCGCATGCAACGCCAAGTTCGCGCACGAAGCGCAGTGCGTTGAGCAGAAAATGCTTCTGTTCTTCGCGGGTGAGGGCAGCCAATTTGGCCGCCGACTGAGTGATCGGAGCTCCCTTTCCAGAGAAGCACTCTCTGAGCCAAGAAGCCAGATCAACAGTTTGCTCGTCAGCCTGGTAAGCTATACTAGCAATTGCACGACCAATGTCTCCATCTGCGGCATAAGCAAGTTGGAGTGCACGATCGTGCGCTACACCGCGCTGCTCGAGCAAGTTCGATATCCTTTCCGTTTGAGGAGGAGGTAAGCGATATATGCGGCAGCGGCTGGTGATGGTTGGTAAAATCCGCTCAAAGCGTGTTGTGAGCAGAAGTATAAGTGTCTTGGCTGGAGGTTCCTCAATGATTTTGAGGAGACGGTTCGACTCGTCGCCAAGGTATTCAGCACCCCAAATCATGACGACTTTATAGCCATCGGTGAAGCGCTGTAGCGAGACATCATGCAAGATGCGCATGACCTCATCACGGTTGATGTTTCCTTGTTTGTTGTCTTTGGTCTGGACCCGAAGCCAAGCACTGTGGTCGAGGTATGGATTCGCTAGAATTTCCTCCCGCCATTGAGGGAGCATTTTAGCACTGGTCACCCCTGTCCCCACCACAGGAAAGGTGAAGTGGACATCTGGGTGCGTTAGTTTTCGGTGGCTCCTGCAACTGTCGCAGGTTCCACAACTTTCGCCAGCCGTTTCTTTTGTACCTGAATTTCGCTGCTCGCACTGGAGGTACTCAATAAGTTTTAGCGCAAGCGGTAGGATCTCAGCTCCCGTCGCTCCTGCAAGCAAGACTGCTTGAGGCACACGTTCATCATCTACCGCAGCCGTCCACTGGGCAGGTATTGAACTAGGTGTAAGTAGTGTATTAAACGACAATTGGGGTAGTGCTAGAGTGGCTAAGGTAAGACCAGCAGTAAAGGTATACGAACCTGCCCGATCTTAAACTGTTAATTCGTTGAACGAATCGAAGTGAGTATGTTGCAGAAACAGAGCTTCAGTTCTCTAAAAGTAAATCCTTATGCGTGCAGCAGTCTACCGTCGAGCCCATTTCAACGCCGCCCACCGTCTGCATAATGCGAAGTGGTCGGATGAGCGAAATAGAGAAGTGTTCGGACCTTGCAACAACGCCAATTTTCACGGGCACAATTACGAACTGGAAGTTTGTGTGAAAGGGAATGTGAATCCTGATACGGGCTATGTAATGGATTTGGGCGTACTCAAGCAGATTATCAAAGAAGAAGTTGAAGATCGGTTTGATCACAAGAACCTCAACTTAGATGTGCCAGACTTTCAAGACCGCATGCCTAGTGCAGAGCACATTGCAGCCGCGATCTACGATTACTTGCTTCCTAGACTACCTGCAGGTCTTGAGCTTTCGCTAAAACTTTGGGAGACGCCTCGGAACGCAGTAGGGTATCCAGTTTAATCCTGCTTGGAGAATTGCTAGGGGCCCAGCCCATTGGAGACCTTTTCTCGATGTCGTCCGATAAAGCTGCAGTGGATAGCATCAACTGAAAAGGCCAGCGCTCATTGAGAGTGCTGGCCTTTTTGAGGTTTAATCTGAAATGTATAGCCGACTTATGGGCGATAGCTCCTCTTGCTAAACCTTAGCGTCTTGATGATTCTTCCGTAGCTATCTTTCATCGATACGAGGTAGATGCCGTTTGGTAGATCGCTCACATCGTACGAAGGAGAGTGTCCTGGAAGCACCTTAAGCAACTTACCTAGCATGTTCGTGACTGTAATTTCGCTTAAGCTTTCGTCGGAGAGAATGCTGAATTGGTCGGTTGCTGGATTAGGGTAAAGTCTTGGTCCTGCAGAAAAAGGATCCTTTACGCTACTGATAGAAGGGAAAGAAAATGTTGCAACGGCATTGTTGCTGCGGTCATCAAGGTCTATAACGCGGACTGTGATTTGTGCCTCACCAGCGGTTCCGTTAGGGAATACGTGTGGAGTAATCTGTAGAGATGAGTTGGCTGGGAGGATGAAATCAGCGGAGTCGATGCGTGACTGATTACACGGTTCTGAATCACAAATTGAGCTCTTCCAGCCGTTAGGTAAATCGTTCACTTCGCGTATCCATCGAGCTCTAATGGCTTGGTTACTAGAGTTGATGATATTATTGAATGCTGGAATGTCATCTACGGCAGGATTAGCTGGCTCTTCCACAAGTACCTTCTCAAAAGAGAGGGACTGTGAGAAGCCAACAAAACTCATAAGAAGAAAAATACTAAGTAGAGCTATTCGCATGCCAGTGATTTACAGCCTTAAAGATAAGACTATACTATAAACAAGTCTACTGTAAAGACATTAAAATCGTGTTAAGAGTTGCAACACGAGCAATTTTCTCAAAATCTGCTCAAAAAGCAATGCCTTTTACACAACTTGCAAATTGTTTAGCAAGCTGTGATAAACTTGCTATTACCTTGTCCACAACTCTGCACACAAGAATATGCACATCGTCATTATTGGCAACGGGATTGCTGGCGTAACAGCTGCCCGCCACCTGCGAAAGCAGTCTCAACACGAGATCACAATGATCTCTGGTGAAAGTGAATTTCACTACTCGCGTCCGGCGCTAATGTATTCCTACATGGGACATATGCGCAGCGAAGACTTAAAACCGTACGAAGATTGGTTTTGGGAGAAAAACAGGATCAATCTAAAGCGTGCTTGGGTCGAGACCATTCGATTTAATGAAAAGCAGTTGGTGTTCGCTGATGGTTCTACAATGAACTATGACAAGTTAGTTCTTGCTGTGGGCTCCACTACAAGCTATTACGATTGGCCAGGACAAGATCTCGATGGAGTTCATGGTATGGTAACGCTTCAAGATATTGAAGCCATGGAGCGGCATTCTGAAGAACGATTAAAGAGAGCAGTCATCGTTGGTGGAGGATTGATAGGTATTGAGATGGCAGAGTGCTTTCACACCCGTCAAATACCTGTGAGTTTTCTCGTACGCGAGGAGTCGTATTGGAACCGCGTTCTTCCTCCAGACGAGAGCACAATGGTGACCAAGCATATTCAGCGCAAGCACGGTATAGACCTGCGTCTTGAAACCGAACTTTCAGAAATCTGGGGTGACGGAGATGGAAAAGTGAAGATGGCGGTAGCTAAAGGAGGAGAGAAATTTCCTTGCGAATTTGTAGGCATCAGCGCAGGAGTGAAGCCAAATATTGAATGGCTCAGTTTTTCAGAATTGGAGCTAGGCAGAGGAATCAAGGTTAACGATCACCTTGAGACCAATCTCAAGGATGTTTATGCTATCGGCGATTGTGCAGAGTTGATCGAGCCTCAACCTGGTCGTCGTCCGATTGAGGCGATTTGGTACACAGGTCGGATGATGGGCGAAACAGTTGCTTATAACATTTTAGGCAAGCCGACACCTTACCGTCCAGGTATTTTCTTCAACTCAGCGAAATTCTTTGATTTAGAGTATCAAGTGTATGGATCAACTCCAAATGAACTTCCAGAAAACCAAAGTTGGTTCTACTGGCAGCATCCAACAGAAGACAAGGCCATACGCCTGTACTGGAGTAAAGCATCTAAAGCTGTTCTCGGTTTTCATTTGATGGGTATTCGCTATCGTCATGAAGTCTGCGAGGCTTGGATTGCTAATGAAACGAACATCAATGAGGTCGTCGAACATTTAGGTTTGGCGAACTTCGACCCAGAATTTTATGAGGAGCATGAAGAAGCCATCGTAAGCGCCTTTAATGCGCAGGAGGGAACTTCTATAAAACTTAAATCAAAACGCGGCTTGTCTGGAGTCCAGCGCTTCCTCAAGAAACTAACTTCAAAATCTACAGCTCGTGTCTAATAAATCAGTTCATAAAACAGGTCTGCAATGGCTAGGCTTAGGTTTGTTTTGTCTTGCCTTGTTGCTCTTTACAGCCATGCTTGGTCTTGAGAGCTATACCATTACGTCTGATGTTTTGCCGGAAGGCTCAAACAAGTATCAAAAAGCAGCAATTGCTAAGGCTGCAAAGGATCTTGACTTTACAGGACAGACGTTTGGTAGTCCATTTGAAGTCAAAAGTGCTTATCACGAAGTTTTCACAAAAGCCCAAGGAGCACTTGAGGCAACGTTTGAAAAGTCTGGAGCTCCTGATGACCTTGGGGAATGGGACTTCAAATTAGGAGACGGTTACTTTAAAGATCAACTCTTTCCTCTTATTCGCTCTTCAAGCACGGGACCGATTACTGCGAATCCTTGGTTGTGGTTTGGGCTAACGTTTGGGCTAGGGATTTTAGGAGGTTTGCTCTACATCCTCCCTAAGTTCTCAGCTGATCCAGGTATCAAGAACGATCACATTTACCACTCACCTCTTACCCGTGGGCTTACACTAACTTGGAGAAGCGTATTCTTAGGGTTCACCATTATTGGTGTACTTGCCTATGGTGTGACGTATATGTCTGGACAGTGGGTTTGGCCGGCAGTAACGGCAGGTGTAGCCATCTTGATATCGGTTCTCATCTTCATTGTGCAGAATAGTGCCAAGCACACTCCACAGCGAAGTGCCTCGCCAGACATGGCTTCAGGAACGCTCGGAATTTTGGGTGGGACCTACCTGATCGTCTTCTATCTTTTGTTGTACTGGTCACCTTATCTAATTACTCCATGGGTCATCATGGTCAATCCCCTTACAGAATTTTTGAGTGGCGGTTCTGCCAGTCAATGGTCTGTATACGGTACGCTATATACAGTGATCGTCCTCGTGATGGGTGTACGTATGTGGTCAAAATATCAGCATAACAAGTATCAGCTAGTTCGTACAGGCTCCGTGATGTTTTTCCAAACGGGCTTTGCGTTTCTCATTCCAGACCTGATGTCTAGACTTGGTGGTCCGAGTGTAGACCTTAAGCTTATCTGGCCGCTTGATTACAGCTTTTTCTTTGACTGGAATCTTAACTCGTTGCTGGATAGTGGAACCTTCGGAATTTTCCTCCTAGGTTGGGGAGTAGCGCTAATTGTGATTGGAGTGCCTGTTTTGACTTACTTCTATGGTAAGCGCTGGTATTGTTCCTGGGTTTGTGGTTGTGGAGGCTTGGCCGAAACTATGGGTGATCCATATCGCCAGCTCAGTGACAAGAGTATGCGTGCTTGGAAGTACGAACGATTTATTATTCACGGTGTGCTCGTCGCGGCAATCGTAATGACGGCGGCTGTACTTTATCATTTCTTCACAGGCAATGCACAGATCTGGATTTTTAACGCGTACGACATTCGCAAGTGGTACGGCTTTTTGATTGGAGCAGGTTTCGCAGGAGTTGTTGGTACAGGATTCTATCCTTTGATGGGTAACAGAACGTGGTGCCGCTTCGGTTGCCCGCTTGCTGCATACCTCGGTCTCGTACAGCGCTATAAGTCTAAGTTTCGTATCACAACCAATGGCAGTCAGTGCATCTCATGTGGTAACTGTTCCACCTATTGTGAGATGGGTATTGACGTTCGCTACTACGCACAGCGTGGACAGGATATCGTCCGCTCTAGTTGTGTTGGTTGCGGTGTCTGTTCAGCAGTTTGCCCACGCGGCGTACTTCGCCTCGAGAACGGTGACGATACAGATCAATTCCGTGCCGATGAAACGCGTGCGATTCATATCACTGCGGATTCGGTTGGGATTCTTTAGTGTTTCGTAGCATCCGCTAATACCCCCTCCACAACCTCAGGCATACTGTAGGTCAACATATGGCCCGCATTCACAACACTGTGAGTGGGGGCCGTATGCTTATAGGGTACCGTGTGATCAAGCTCGCCATGAATATGAATGATTCCTTCTGGTGCCTCCGTGCGGTCCCAATTCACCATCAAGCGCACAGCCCCTTTCAAAAACGCCGGATCCTTCTCATATAACATCGTGATAAACAAGTCGCGCTGCTCATCTTCCATCGGCTCGAATATTGGCTGAACCTGTTTGGTGAACCAACGCATGGTACGCCCTCCGACCAAATAATGAATGGGCAGATACCGCGCGAGATGATAGCTTGGAGGGATCTCATCACCCGTTTTAGCGGAAGCGATGATGATCACAGCCTCAGGATTGAGTTCGTCCGCAAGTTCTGTGGCAACCATTCCGCCTAAAGAAACCCCAAGCAAAGCGAAAGGTCGCGTCGTATCAATCTGATCATGCGCTATCCTCAAAGAATAAGCATGCATTGATTCTTTCTTGAGTGGGACGGGCAGATTGATGTTCACCGTATCAAAACTGCTCAAGTCTAAGGCATGAAAAAGTCGCTCGTCTGCTCCTGTTCCTGGAATGAGATATAAGCGTAGGGGAGCGTCTTCCTGAGCTACACAGATTGCAGCTTTCGCCAAAACAAAAAACAGTATGGCGATAGGTAGAAATGACTTGCTCATATGAAGGCAACGTGCTTTCGCAAAAACTAATTGACCACGAAACAAACCTTAACCTAACTCGAGTTCTGTATTGTCACCGATATTCAGTGATTGCGGTCTCCCGTGGAGTGCCGTATCATTCCCGATGACGGACTCTGATAGATTAACTTGAATGAGCATCGTGTTGTTCCCAACGATGCTTTCACTCACCATAGACTTCTCAATAACCGCGTTGTCTCCAATAGATACATTCGGTCCGATGACTGCATCGCTGATCGTACAGTTTTTACCAATGGCCACAGGATGAATGATGACCGTCCTATCAAAAGCTGGCACTTGACTTTCGCCATACTTCCGCTTGGTAAGGAATGTGCGATTAGTATTCAGAAGCACCTTGGGGTCCCCACAATCATACCACCTAAGCACTTGTTCAGCATGCATCGTATGTCCGCCATCTAGCATCGTCATCAAGCCGTCGGTAAGGGTGACGCTTTCCTTATGATCTTGCTCTAACAGCCTTCCCAAAGTCTCACAGAGCAATGGAAAGTCGGCAATTTTGTAAAATCCAACAAGTGCCTGGTTGCTGCGCGGCATACGTGGTTTTTCAACCATCGCCTTTATGGTCCCGTCCTTTTTCAGTTCAACGACACCAAAGCGACGCGGATCATCGACAGGTTTGATCGCCATACACGTGTGGCTGCAATTGAAAATATCTTCCACGCCTCCATCAACGACCGTATCTCCGAAGACTATGACGATCTTCTTCGTCCGTCCAACCGCCTGCTTTGTTAACCAAACCGCGTGTCCCGAGCCTCTTCGCACGTCTTGGACTACGAACTTGGTCTTCAATTCTGGGTAGGTCTCTTCAACAAAATCGCGAATCTTCTCCCCCAAGTACCCAATAACAAAAATGAACTCCGTTACGCCGAGCTCTTGAAGCTGTTCAACGATATAACTTAAGATCGGCTTTCCTGCTACTGGAATGAGTGGCTTAGGCTGAGTATAGGCAAAAGGGCGAAGTCGTTTACCTGCTCCTGCTACTGGGATGATGGCTTTCA
>CALDUE010000091.1 GCA_937923485.1 uncultured Saprospiraceae bacterium | reverse complement strand
CTTGCGACGTTCGTCGTCTTTATCATTCCAGAATTTAATCGGCATGCTCGGCATAGGTTGTCGAACGACTAATTCGCCGACGCCTCCGATGACCGGATTGCCCTGATCATCAAAAGCGTGAAGATCGCAGCCCAGTGCGCGCCCTTGTATCACACCTTCTTTCACATCTGTCCAAGGATTGCCACCAACAAAGGCCGTACATACATCTGTACCTCCACTCATACTCGTGAGCCACAAGTCTTCTTTCAACTTATCGTACAAATAGGAAAATCCTTCGGGACTCAACGGAGAGCCCGTACTGCCAACACTCCTTAGCCGACTTAAATCTGCTAAGCCTTTGATGTCGATTTCTTTGAGCAGGCAGGCATGGATAAATGGTGCGGAAGTTCCAAAGTGATGAATCGGAAGAGTTGCTGCAAGCCCCCAAAGTCGAGTCAAGTTTGGATACCCTGGACTACCGTCATAAAGAACAGGAACAGCCCCAACGAGTAGGCTCGCCTGGAGGAAATTCCACATCATCCAACCCGTCGTAGTAAACCAAAAGAAGTTCTCGCCCTTGCGCACATCTGCTTGCAGGTGCATGTACTTCATGTGCTCGAGCAGACACCCTCCGTGACTGTGTACAATTGCTTTCGGCTTGCCTGTCGTTCCTGAACTGAAAACGATCCACAGGGGGTGGTCAAATTCAACTCGCTCGAAAGTAGCTTCGCTTACTTTCGGCCAATCTCCGCCAGTGGTCCAACCAGGCAATCCACCTCTGTCGTTTAAGTCAAAACATACCTTTGCTTGCAAGCTTGGTAGTCGATCAGCGATGCTCGTGATCACCTCGGAGCGATCCATATACTTACCCCCGTAGCCGTAGCCTTTGATGGCAAAAAGTACTTTAGGTTCGAGTTGTTCAAATCGATCAAACACGGCATCTGCACCAAAGTCTGGCGAGCAGCATGACCAGATTGCGCCGAGTCCTACCGTAGCAAGAAACACCACAATCGTGTGCTCGGTATTGGGCATGATTCCCACCACACGATCACCTTTTACGACTCCATTACTCCTCAGGTATCCCTGTACACAAGCTACTGCTTCATACAAGGTCTCATGTGTATACTCCCGTGCAGATTGGTCTTCTCTCAGACAGATCAGCGCCTTGTCTTCGGGAGCATTTTGGGCAAAACTGTGCTCGGCATAATTGAGCATCATTCCCTCAAACCATTTAGGATTGATAATGTCGCTGAGATCAGAAGGACCTACAGGGCCATCATGTTTGATCTCAAAATATTCGATCAGCTTTCGCCAAAACCCGTCCACATCAGCAACAGACCAAGCCCATAGTTCTTCATAAGAACCGAAGGGTCCAATCCCTTGTTTTTCGAGCCATTTGGAGAATTTCGTCAGGTTTGCCGATTGCTTAAACGTATCGTCAGGTGACCAGAGAATTTTAGGTTCGGTTTGGGGCATGGCGCCAAGATATGTTGTGCTTTTGAGCTAACGTAATTAGCGGATTTTCGCTAGAGCGGTTAATAATTGCTAGTTGGTAATTGTCAATTGATAATGATACAGCGCGTAGGCGTTTGGGAAGTATGAAAAGCAGCGTAATTGAACCGCAGTTGAACTGCAAAGGATAGCAAAGCTATCTACGCGTAGGAGCAAAGGACGCAACGCAGGATGTTGTCACGTGAAGGCCCCCACGTCATGAAGGAGCGTCTAGCTTCGCTAACCTTGCTCCCTTGTAAGGCCGACGTAGAGGTTCAAAAAAAGCTGCGTTAGCAGTATCCCGGTGATTCAATTCACAAAGAATGTTCGCCTAGCCTTACATTCCCACCATGAAAAAGCTGCTCGTTGCCAACAGAGGTGAAATTGCACTCCGGATCATGAAAACTGCCCGCCGCATGGGCATCGCAACGGTTGCCGTGTACAGTGATGCAGATCGCCTCGCGCCACACGTTCGCTACGCCGATGAGTCGGTTTGCTTGGGTGCGCCAGAAGCTTCTCAGAGTTACCTCGACATCGACAAGTTGATACAAGCAGCGAAGGACACAGGTGCAGATGCCATCCATCCTGGATATGGGTTCTTGAGTGAGCGCTCTGAGTTTCCAACTGCCATTGCGAAGGCAGGAATAACCTTCGTCGGACCGAGTGCCTACGCCATGGATAAAATGGGTAGCAAGCTCGAGGCAAAAAAAGCGGTCAAAGACTTTGGCGTTCCTTTAGTGCCTGGCTTAGACGAGCCGATTGAAGATCTTACTGTTGCAACTAAAATTGCCGCTGAGATTGGATATCCTGTACTCGTCAAAGCCTCAGCAGGTGGAGGTGGAAAAGGTATGCGCATCGTAAACGAACCTTCAGAACTCGCCGAAGGCATTGAGCTCGCCACCAAT
Source organism: uncultured Saprospiraceae bacterium (assembly GCA_937923485.1). Taxonomy (GTDB): domain Bacteria; phylum Bacteroidota; class Bacteroidia; order Chitinophagales; family Saprospiraceae; genus CALDTK01. The sequence goes on along the minus strand of CALDUE010000091.1, from coordinate 854 downwards.
GAAGCGCGCAATTCCTTTGGTGATGCACGGGTGTTTTTAGAAAAATTCCTCATCAATCCACGGCACATCGAGATTCAAGTATTTGCGGATACACACGGCAACGTTGTGCATTTGTTTGAACGAGAATGCTCGATACAACGTCGTCACCAAAAGGTGATTGAGGAAGCACCAAGTGCTGCCATTACACCAGAGCTACGAGCGGCAATGGGTGAGAGCGCAGTAAACGTGGCCAAGGCGTGCGACTATGTCGGTGCAGGTACGGTCGAGTTCATCATGGCTGCGACAGGAGAGTATTATTTCTTGGAAATGAATACCCGTCTACAAGTTGAGCACCCTGTCACAGAATGGACGACTGGCCTTGATTTAGTAGAATTACAAATACGTATTGCGCGTGGTGAGGATTTGGGCTTTCGCCAAAACGACCTGCATCAAGAGGGGCACTCAATCGAGTTGCGCGTCTATGCGGAAGATTCCAGCAACAGTTTTCTCCCAGACATCGGAGACCTCAACATCTATCAAGAACCAACTGGTGAACACGTCCGCGTAGACAGTGGCTATGAGCAAGGGATGACGGTTCCAATCTACTACGACCCCATGCTCTCGAAGCTTATCGTCAAAGGCCGTGATCGTGCCGAGGCGATTGAGTTCATGCGCCAGGCGATCAAAGCGTATCGTATCGAAGGTGTGAAGACGACTTTAGACTTCGGTCTTTTCGTCATGGAGCACGAGGCGTTCAAATCTGGCAACTTCGACACCGGCTTTGTCGGCAAGTATTGGACAGGCGAGATGCCGAAGGTATTGGAAGATGCCGAGGTTGCTGGAATCGGAAAGATGTTGTGGGAGATGGAAGTTGG
>CALDUE010000090.1 GCA_937923485.1 uncultured Saprospiraceae bacterium | reverse complement strand
TGTATTTCCAATTGCATCTCCTACTTGCTTGATGATGTAGTCATCCGTAATGTCAAGTTCGGCAATGCGTTGCCCTAAAGCTGCAGCATCGAAGTATTTTTGGAAAGTATTTACCTCTGGTAGCTCGGGCATAGTTGATGGATGCTTTTGGATAAATATTTGATGTTGTACTCTGAGAACCTTTGGCCATGAACACAGTTCATTTTCAGCCCGAGACCACCCTGTAAATAGGTATTCGCACGCAGATATGACAGCGCTCCTACAAATCCTCAGGATTGAATAGACGCCGCTATGTCTGGGGGATTATATTTGATAAACGTTTTGCTAGCTAACTCACTATGAACAGATTATCACTTATCCCAATTTGCTTTTTCTTCTTTACGAGCGCGACCTACGCGCAGCTCGTAGTAAACGAAATTGCACCTGCTGCTACCCGTCTACAAGATGCGGGTGGAACTTTTGAAGATTGGATAGAAATCTACAATCAAGGTGCAGCCGCTGTTTCTCTTGAAGGTATGTTCATAAGTGATGATCGTGACGAAGCAGATAAGTGGCAAATTCCTGCTGGAGTTGAAGTTCCTGCCAACGGTTACTTAGTGCTTTTTGCCGATAAGGATCCCGAAGAAGGTCCGCGACACGTAGACTTCAACCTCAAGAAAAGTGGAGAGAGTGTTGTGCTATCAGCTGCAAACGGCGACCTCATAGACGCTGTAGATTTTCCGCGTGTTGCTTTTAGAGCGAGTTATGCCCGCATGGATGATGGCACATTTGCCCTAAGTGGCATCCCAACACCTGGCTCACAGAATCCTGCAAACTTTGCTTACCAAGCTCCACCGGTAGCGAGCATGCTGAGTGGTGGATACAGCTCGGCAATTACAGTCGAACTTACTTCTGCTACCCCAGGCGCACGGATTTACTACACCACTGATGGATCTGTTCCGACTACACAGTCGACACGCTATCAAGCACCAATAACCTTGTCTGAGACAACAGCGCTGCGTGCGATGTCTACAGCCAGTGGCTTTGCTCCTAGTCGTGATGATGTTTTCACCTACCTCATCAATGATCCATTGAGCCAAGGTTTTGCAGCACTCATGCTGACCAGTGATCCTAAGAATTTCTTCGATGATGAAGAAGGTATCTACGTTGTAGGAACAAACGGGGTTGAGCGCTATTGCGCTTCTCCTGGCATGCCTGCTAACTATTTCCAAGATTGGGAAAAGCCAGCCAACTTCCAGATGATTCTTGAAGATGGAACCTTAGCATTTGACGTAGATGGAGAGACGAATATCAATGGAGTTTGTTCTCGCCGCTTACCACAAAAGTCTTTAGCACTTAGTCTAAAAGAGAAGCAGTACGGTACAGAAGACATCGACTTTCCTATTTTCCCGCAGCGAGGTGACAATAGCTACGATCGATTAAAAATTCGTAACGGTGGACAAGATTGGAATCGTGTCATTATGCGTGACATGATGAACCAAGGACTACTTTATGGGAAAATGGACATTGAGGTTCAACTCGGCCGTCCTGTGATCATGTACCTCAATGGTGATTTCTGGGGGATTCACAACCTTCGTGAGAAGTATCGCCCGCACTACTTCGACCAAAACTTTGGCGTTGACGAAGATGATTTGATGATCATCAAAAGTCCAGGACTGTTCTATGCTGAGATTAAGCATGGTCCAGACTCCTTCGGCCTCATTCCAACCAACTATAACGACTTGTATGATTGGGTCGAGCAAGCTGATTTAACTGATGATGCGCAAGCGGCTGAGTTTGCATCACAAGTAGACATCAACAGTTTACTCAATTATTGGACGGTGATGACCTACATGGGAAACCGTGATTGGCCAGGTAATAACCTTACTGTTTGGCGCGACCTTTCGGATGAGGATTCAAAGTGGAGATACGCGGTAGCAGATACCGACATGAGTACCAACAACATTTTAAGCGATCAAACCGTCACGGATTACAATACACTTGCAGAAGTAACCAATCCTGATTGTGAAGAGGTACACTGTCACAAGATCGCGACCCTATTTTTCCGAAAGGCAATCGAGCGTGATGAGTGGCGAGCAGAGTTTATTCAACGCAACAATACCTACATGGCGCAGGTCTATTCTTCAGAGCGAGCGAATCATTTCCTCGATTCTATGCAGATGACCTACCAGCCGTATGTGCAGCGCCACTATGATAGATGGTCTCCAGATGCTTGGGGCGGATGGGAAGGAAACTTCCCGATCTGGATGGAGAAATTCCGTGAGTTTTATGAGCAGCGACCAGGATTCTATCGTGGATTTATGGTAGATCATTTTGGACTTGATCCTGACTTGATAACACTCACCATTGGTGATAGAGATACGACGAAGGGGCGAGTAGTTATTCATAGTGAGCAGCAAGCCTTGCCACGTGGGTACAGCGCTCAGTATTTTAAAGATGTGCCAGTTCAGCTCACCGCTATTGCAGACGATGGTTTTGTTTTCGATAGCTGGTTAGAGACAGGTGATACCAATCCTATCCTCATGTTTGAAGGAGAAGAAGATGCGACGCGTACGCCTATCTTCCGTCCAGACCAGAGTAGTGGAACCGTAGAAATTCCTGCTGACTTTACCCTTGCTCCAAATCCGGTACAATCCATTCTTCGCCTTTCGGCAAAACAAGACGCGAGCAGCTCAGCGGACTTCTTAGTTTTTGATGCGTTGGGTAGATTGGTGCAGCAAGTACCAAATAACCAGCGTGGGACAACGACTCAGCTTGACGTTACTAGCTTGCCGACAGGGACCTATTTCGTACGCAGAGCTGATCAGCCTACGAGTCTAAGGTTTGTGAAGCATTAAGATTAATAGCTTAGACAAGACTAAAAAAAAGCCCTACGAACGCAAGTTCGTAGGGCTTTTTTTGGGGTTGTACGGGTGTTGCGTGATTTTCGCTGAGAACTAGTGGTTCGCAGGACACCGCAACTTAGAGGCTGCGAAGTAGCCTTTAAGTTGCTAGCAAAAACGGTCGTACGCCATCTTTAAGTTAGCGCTAATGACTTCCGCAGAGCGTCCTTCAATGTGGTGACGTTCTAGGAAGTGGACGAGTTTGCCATCCTTGAAAAGTGCGATACCTGGGCTTGATGGAGGGTAAGGTAGAAGGTACTCACGCGCCTTAGCAGTAGCAGCTTTATCGACACCCGCAAACACAGTGTACATGTTGTCGGGCTTCTTCTCGTTTACGAGAGAATGCTTTGCTCCTGGACGAGCATTTGCAGCTGCGCAGCCACAAACACTATTGACGACCAAAAGAGCAGTGCCTGTTTGAGCACCTAATGCATTGTCTACATCTTCAGGTGTTTTAAGCCCCGAAAAATTAAAGTCTGTAAGGTCTTTCGACATTGGTATTGTCAGCTCGGCTGGATACATGGCGTTGTATGCTTAGTGGATTGTTTAAATTGTGCGATACACCTCTCGGTGAACTGCAAATATCCAAACGCGCGAGGGTATCGTTGGTTCCAATAACAAGTTTTTTCTCAAATAGCCTAAAGATTTGGTCAACCTCAATAAGACGCTGCTTTCTATAAGTCTAAAGCTTTGCTTTGGCTTCATAGATCAGTCCTCCCAACCAAATCATGGTAACGTGCATCTATACTGTGGAGACGAGGATTTTACCGCTATCCGACGCCACGTATTCCGGTAAAGGCCTTACCTTGTTGACAATCACAAGTACCGCCACTTATGAAATTTCGAATCAACCGTCTTCCAAGACACGCCAGCTTCAACTATACGCCGCGGTACTACGATCCAGAAAAAGAGCGAATTGAAAACCTCAAGGTGGATTATTCTGAAGGTGATGTAGGCAAAAAGCTCCAGAATAAAATACGTCAAGGCTTCAGCCAGGCGTCTGGTCAGGCATCCCAATTCAATTTTCGCACCCAAAGAAGCGCACAAACCAAAGCGAGCAACAAACGTCTCTGGTTGATCATTATCGGCTTCTTTTTCATTGGTTATTTAGTGCTTGATAGCAATTTTGAAGGACTCATCGCAGCGCTTGGTGTAGGGCAATAAAAGCTTCTTCGTGAGCCATCGCAGCTACTTTTCTACACTGCGTCAACAACATGATTGCTATTGCACGTGAGGCTACGAGTACCTTTGAGCTAAGCTTGACGGTCTGAACCGTAGCCCCTACTCCTCACACGTTGACGCTATACCTTTATGGCTGACCTCATTCAGCTCCTACCCGATACCATTGCAAATCAAATCGCTGCTGGCGAAGTGGTGCAGCGCCCTGCCTCGGTGGTGAAGGAGTTAATGGAGAATGCCATCGATGCTGGGGCTACTGATATCCAGTTTATTCATCGTGGAGCTGGCAAAGAGCTTATTCAGGTTGTTGACAACGGCTGTGGCATGTCTCCTACTGATGCAAGGATGGCTTTCGAGCGCCACGCTACTTCTAAAATTCGCACTTCGGAAGACCTGTTCGCGATTCGTACCTTAGGTTTCAGGGGTGAAGCGTTAGCCTCAATCTCTGCTGTAGCTAAAGTTGAAATCCGCACACGGACGCACAACGAAGAGCTCGGTACGCGAATCTTGATCGAGGACGGGAAAGTCATTACTCAGGAGGCCTGCCAGTGTCCACCAGGCACCAATTTTATGGTCCAGCACCTCTTTTACAATGTGCCTGCTCGACGTAAGTTTCTAAAAAGCGACTCTGTAGAGATTCGTCACATGCACGATGAATTTACGCGGGTAGCATTGGCGCACCCAGATTTGAAGTTCAGGGCCTTTCATGGAACGAGCGATGTCTTTCATCTTGAGTCAGGTAAGCTTTCTCAGCGCATCGTAGGTCTATTGGGCAAGCACCTTAGAGAGCGCATCGTTCCTGTTGAAGAAGAGACTACTCACATTCGTATCAAAGGCTATGTCTCTAAGCCTGAGTTTGCCAAGAAGCGCGGCGGCGATCAGTTTTTCTTCGTCAACGGGCGTTACATCAAAAGCCGCTACTTACACCACGCGGTCAAGATGGCCTATGACAAGTTGTTGCCCGAAGATGGCTGGCCCATGTATGTGCTCTTTCTCGAGCTCGATGCTACCGAGATTGACATCAACGTCCATCCGACCAAGCAAGAAATCAAATTTGAAGATGAGCGGCTAGTCTATCAGTATCTGAGGGTAGCAGTGCGCCATGCCTTAGGTCAATTTACGGTAGCGCCAATGATTGATTTTGATGTGGAGGCTGAGATGACGCCAGCTCCAATTGGAGCACCCAAACCGCAGACCGTTACCACTCACATTCTACCTTCATCTGCAGGAGGCGGGTCGCGCGT
>CALDUE010000089.1 GCA_937923485.1 uncultured Saprospiraceae bacterium | reverse complement strand
TCATTATTCGTATTGGTAAACACAATCTTGCTACCATCTGGAGAATAAATAGGATCTAAATCGTTCGTTCCATTTATTTTCTCAAAAGAAAGATCAGTCGTTGCGAGTGTTTGGATGTTGCGCATAAATATGCGGGCATCCAGTTGACGCTCGTCTGCAGATTCAAATCCTGTCACATCATGCGTGTACAAGATGTTGGTTCCTTGTATCGAAATTTTTGCGCCACCTGTCGCACCTTGAATATCAGTAAACAAGAATTGTCCAAAACCGCCTTGATTATCAATCACCGTGATGAATGATCGGTAAAAATCCGAACCGACAATTCGCGCAACGATGAAGTCGCCTTGACCCGTCCAATCAGCCTCAGCAAAAGTAAACCCTTGGGGAGCTTGAGTAAAAGCCGCCAATCCCGTCCCATCAGGATTGATGGTATACAGCCTCGTATTGGCCATGTAGAGAATCTTCGTTCCGTCGGGCGACCATGTAAAGTCAAGTTCAAACTGATCTGCACCACTAATAGGTAGCGTTGTAATCATTTCGACGTTGCTACCATCTCGATCCATAACATACAGTTGTGGTTGAAGATTTTGATTGGAAATGAAGGCGATTCTATCGCGCTGTGGATTCATTCGTGGGCGATAGCTACTACCAGGCCCTGAAGTAAGTCTAATCTCAGCACCTAGCCCATCGGCGGAATAAATATCATACTTACCATTGATCGCACGGGCGAAAAGGAAACGCTGATCTGGAAATTCCTGAGTCTTGAAACCCCAAACAGGTCCTAAAACTGGATCATTCGATCCATCGTTGACGACCACTTGCCAAAAGTAGTTAGTGTTATAAGCTAGATTGGTAAGTTGAAAAGTTGTGTCTGTCCCTCCAGAGGAAACGATTCTGCTTTGAGTGGTATCAAATGTGAACAGGACAACATCGTAGGTTAAGACATCATCTTCGTCTTCATCGCTGGCACTCCAGATAAGTTCGACATTAATGTCCAAGTCAATTGCTCCATCGGCTGGAGCGACAAGCGCGGGTATAGAAGGTGGAGCATTCTCGAGAGAATCTATATCCAAAGTCAAAATGACATTTGAATCTTGTTCGTCAAAAACAGTCACACTGGCTACTTCTGTCAAGAAGCCGCTCTTTTCTGCGCGAATTGAATAGGTGCCAACAGGAATATCATTCAAGACGAAGGCTCCGTTAGCATCTGAAAAAACAGTGCTCGTCGGCGGATTTGTAGAAATCGTCGCCTCTTCTATCGAATCGTTCGTCTCGGCCTCAAGTACTTTGCCGGTGACGTTACCAAACAGCGTAGGTTCGATCGTGTCCTCGTCACAACCTGACCAAAGCAAGGCACTCATAACGATGAGCGCAATGGTAATGTATGGTGATGTAGTGTTCATATTAGTAACTGTAATCAGTTTCAGAATCGAAATTGAAGTCTCGCTCACTCTTAACTTGCTTACCGAAGTAGAAGTTAAGCCCTACGCTACCCTGCCAATAAAAATCATTGTACTTCCCTTGCTCGACAAGGTCGATGTCATCACTGAAGATGTAGTTGAACTGGAAAGATGATTTAAGAGCGACCTTAGGTCCCACGAAATATTCCAAGCCCAAACCCGCTTGAACTTTAGTGAAGACCCTATTAGAGAAATCAAACCTTCCATCGCGATTTTCAGTGATTAATCCTCCCCCGAACTTCAAGACGGGCGTAACGGCATCGTAAGGCAATAGCCTATAATTGGCGTCGAGTTCCAAATAGCTCACATCGGCAGAATAGAACCTTTTGGTAGCAAGCTGATTCAGTCCAGCAGACACCCCTAAGCCAAAGGCAGGAGAAAGAGAATACATTAGGTCAGCTTCAACACCTGTGCGAAAGATTGGATCTGGAAAATCTCCTTTGTACCGAAGCGAAGACACGTTGAGCCCGAAAGCAAAATCTGATCTACGGTTGTCGACTACGTTTCCGAAAATGTCTGTTTTTGGGATGAGTTCCTTTTCTTTCTCATAGTCAAGGAAGGTCTGGTCAACAGCCATGCGCGGCTCTTTGAGCTCCCAAAGGTTATCCTTCACGCCTTCAATAATCAAACTTTGAACAGCCTTCTCGATTGCTTCCGTGACAGCCATTTCTGATGGCTCGTTATAGGTAAATCCTATTTCCGTCTCAAGTAATCGACTGAAGTTTACGAAGCGGAAAAGTCCAGCATCCATGGACTGTGAAAGGATCGTTTTTGACGTATAGACGGTCTTGAGCACCTTACCATTGGATGTAGAAACAGCTCGTAGGTAAACGGTCACACGATCTTGGCGGTACTGTCCGCTACCCCCAGCTCCGAAGTAGCGCAAGCCTGCACCACCAGTGATGATGTTCGCGTCGTAGGAGATAATTCCACCTTCAAGAATTACGCCTGCATAGAGTAGCGGCGGTAGTAGTTGCTGCTGATTATCTCCTGAACCGTACTGGGTACGACTAGACCTAATGATCTTTCTTTCGTTGAGTAGATTGCTTACGTTTTCACGTTCGATGGGTACAAACCAGTTGCTTTCCTCGAGTGCTTTTATGAGGATGGTAGTTGCTCCTTGTGTTACCGCTGTAGAAAAGCTATTGCCATTATCTGAAGGTTTGTATTGGCCGGTCTGGTCTCTAAACTTATAGACCGCAACGACAATTTGATCCTTCGGTGGCGGAAGTTTCTTGAGCGATTCGGTTGTTGAGGTTACCTCACCAAGACGTGCCTTGCTCGAGCGAGGGTTCTGAAACACCTTACCACAAGCACTTAGTAAGCTAATGCTAAAAAGCAGCAAAAAAGTTCTCCTAATATTAGGCATAGATTAAGTTGTTCAGGATGGAAATCCATCCTGTAGTTGAGCTAACTTAATTTTATGTAGTCGGGGAATTACAAAAAACTAAAAGGAAGAGTGAAGTCGTTCAGAAAAATGGAATAATGACTTGTGTTTGCTCTCCTATGGAGGCATCAAAAATGTTGACGATCAGACCGTCGAGTCCAGTAGAAATATCTACTTGAAAATCTCCAAAAACAAAATTGCCTTCTTGAATACCATCCTCTCCAAACTGAGAGGTGATGAGATCTCTCGATAGCTGATTGAGCAGTTGCCTATTTAAGCTTTCAGCGAAGTCATCGAGGGTACTCGCATCGGTGTCAAAAATATTATCGGGATCTTCAATTAGATCTTGTGCTTGAGCGCTACTGAATAACCAATTATAGTTAAACGTTTCACCTCCGAAAGCTGGATTTACAGGTCTATATACCAAATCTTGACCATATAAACTGCAAGCACAAAAGGCAATGCTAATGAGTAGTAAGATTTTTTTCATGGTGTAATTTTTCTGAAAATTGTCAGTGAGTTTATGCAGAATATATTAGAAAATTCCGCTACCTGAAGAAACATCACTGTCCAATTGGTTTTTGAGTTGTTTTTGATCTTTCAAATGCTGCTTAACCACGGATATAGCTTGGTTTGCAGACAATTCAAGAAGATCGGACCTTGGTTGAAGAACTGATTGATAAGCCAGCTTTCCGTTCACCTCGATACCTAAACGAGAAACGCGACCACGAGTCGGATATTCTTTAAGAACTATCGAAAAGTTACTGGCTTGTACAGGAGCTTGCCATTTTGAATAAAATAAACTATAAAAATCACGTCCAGCTTTTGTTCTGGTCTCGTCGATTATTAATCCGTCTATCTCCAAACCTTCAATTGCCGCCGCATCTTTCTCAAGTTTTACTTTCTCTTCCTCTGCAACGGGAATTGCAATAGCAATAGAGTCGCCTCCGTATTGAGCCTGCTGCACCTCTGGAGACTCTCCCCCAACTGCCTTCTCTTTGATGACTACACGTGTAACGGAATCTGAAGGGAACGCTACAGCAATGGAATCACGAATGGACTTCTTTACCGTTGGCGTTGAATACTTAGCCTTATCGTAAGGGCGATCATCATCAGTGAGAAGAGTCGTTTCTTCTTTGATGGCATTTGGAAATGCTAAAGAGCTAGAATCACTTGGAATTTCCTGCTTAAAAGCTCTAGCAGATTTTTTTATAGGTGGCGTTTCAGGAGTAGCACCTACATTCTCGATAAAATCTCTTGCTATCTCGATATGACCTATTAAGATTCGTAGATCAACAGCTATTTTCTGCTCTGATGAACGGTTGATCTTAACCGTTGAAAGCGTATCTGTTTGCCCTGGAAGCAGAGAAAAGGTGCCAAACTGGCTGTTGTTACTTGAATTACCTCTGGCATCGGTCGTGGTGACCTCCATGGAGTAATTGTACTCCCCTTGCTCGTTTACTAGGTTTTTAGCTTGAGCGATAATAGAAATGTATCCATCTGGACTAGGAGTTAGGCCTATCCAACCTTCTACACTAGCAGACTGGCCCGACACACTTGCGTGTATGGTACAAATCAACAATAAAGCGCCCCAGGCTTTTTTCATTTTTATTACTTGTGTGATTACAGCACTCGAAGTAATAAACAGCGGGGCTGTCTTCTACTTCAGAGGGGCTACTGCTGTAGTTTGGTTAATGATAACCTGCATATTGTTACCACTTTGAGAGACTTTAATATCTTTCGATACGAGTCCATCTGCTTGGTGTTCTATGAGATTACCGTCTCCGTTCTGAACGAATTCTACATTTACATCACGGCTATCTAACAAGTTTTGGTTAATCTCGTTTTGATCTCCGTTCTGAATAACTGCAATGTCGTTGCTTGTACCTTCTAAGTCAAGGGTGTAGACGTTATCTACCCCATTTTGTAGTAAAATAACCTCATTATTCCCACCGGTTTGTACCAGTTGGGCGAAATTTTGGTCTCCACGCTGGCTTATACGAGCTCGATTGCTCTCTGTACGCCTTTGTCTTTGGAGTACCTCTACCGCATTAAAGTCACCAACTTGCTCGATGACCACTGAATTTGCGGCATTTATTGGACCCTCTCCCACGATATCTGCACGCGTCAAGAAATCTCCGTCAATTTGATTGACGTCTTGGGCAGAGGCCGCGGTTGCCAATACCAAAAGAATCAAACCGAAAAACAAACCTGATGCAAAGCACTTCATGTAAGAGAATTTAATAATGTAAGAAAGGAAGAGAGTACTAAAGTACTCCCTTCCTTGTAGATAGGTTAAGCTTTAACAATCCAATGGATAGCTATCGCTAAACGTTATCTTAGTTCGCGCGCTGAACTACAGAAGCAGTGTTACTATTACCCAACTGAGTAATGATAGAACCGTTCTCTCCACCTGATTGTGCGTTCAATGCTTCGTTTCCGTCACCTAACTGCATGATTGAACTTGCGTTCGCGTTGCCGTCTTGTGAAAGGATAAGCGTGTTGTCGCTTCCAGTTTGAGTTAGCTGTGGATCAGCGTCTCCTCCTGCGAAGTTGTTGTCACCGTTCTGTGCAACGAATGCAGCGTTGTTATTACCCATCTCCTGGAGGATGCTAACGTTGTTAGAAACACCAGTCTGCTGAGTTACAGCGATTGAGTTGTCACCTGAAGTAGTGATGAAAGAGTTTGTGTTCTCTCCAGCAATCTCCTGAGTTACAATGTTACCGCTTCCTGCGATTCCGATCTGAGCAGTGTTGTTTCCTACACCAGAAACCATCTGTACAGTTAGGTTGCTGTTTCCGTTTGCGAAGCTACTCACGTCGCTGTCTGGAGCATCAATCTCTTGACGTGCAGAGTTGTTGTTTCCTTCTTGAGAGATGTTTGCAAGTGTATTAGCCTCAGTGATAAGACTTACAGCAGTGTTGCGGTCACCTAGTTGAGTGACGTTGATAGCAGAGCTGCCACCTGTAGCCTGAACTTCAGAGCTGTTGCCAGCACCAGTCTGGTTTACGTTAGTAAGGTTGTCGTCATCATTCTGGATAAGAAGTGATGTATTCTGACCACCTACCTGCTCAACATCTGCAGTGTTGCTGCTTCCGTCTTGGAGAAGGTTTGATTGGTTTTGCTGTGCAAAAGAGATACTACATGCAAATAGTACGGCTGCAACAGCGAGAGTTAATTTTCTCATGGATATGGAGTTTGTTTAGATTACAAAAGCGTTGAAAACAATCGATTCGTGCATTATTTTTCACGAACGACCTATTGGGTTACAAAAAATTTAGCACATAAGTTAAGTGCAAGAACACGAGACTGAAACAACTAAATCACTGGATGCAAATATACCCAATCCCATTATCAATAATCGTTTTTCAATGATTTAAAATGATGAAATAGTTGGATTTTTTAGGGTATATCTTTTACATATAAAATATATCATATGCATTTAATACAAAGAAGTCGGTATATATTATCATGTAGCTATATATCTGGAACCTTCAGATAACAGTGCAATCTACACAGACCTTGTACGTCTCTATTCGATTACAAGGTGCTAGTTTAATTTATGGAGATTTCTACATTTCACCGAGAATAGTCTCAGGAGGCTATATCACTTTCCTCCCTACCACCTTATATAAGCGTCGTTCAATAGAATAATCTCCCGACGAACTAATCCGCAAGCCCAACTTAATTGTCAAGTACATTAAATGCTTTGAAGCTTAGCTGGCCACAGACAAGCTCTTATACTGATCAGCGAGCGCTTTAAGTTCTGCCTTGCTAGGTGTACCCGTTGGTCTAGTTTTGGCGAAAGCTGACAAAATAGCCTCCTGTACCTCACCATTTGCTTGAGCTTCGCTGTAAGCCGTGTTACTAAATGAAACCTGACTGTACACCGGCAAGAAATCATCGCCAAAGGTCTTGTGCATTATCGCGGCAACCTCTTTTTGTCTGAGAAATAAAGGATCTGCCACCCTATCACGCATCTCCACAAAATTCTTGAGCGCTAGGTCTGCTATGGCATTCGCATCTTTTGGTCGGCTTTCGCTAAAACCAGCTATAAGACTTTCCCAATCAACCTTACTTCCTTGCGCATCGAGCGAAGCGGCAAGGAGACTGCAATCTTCAAAACCAGAATTCATGCCCTGACCGTAAAAAGGAACAATTGCATGTGAGGCATCTCCAATAAGAAGAATATTTTGCCTGTAGTCCCATGGAGAGCAGCGAATCGTGACAAGCGGACTGACAGGGTTACTCGTCCAGTCTTCTTCAAACTCGAGCAGGTGCTCAAGGGAATCGGCAAATTCATTTTCAAAAAATGCCCTTGCATCCGCTATTTCGACCAAGGAGTCGAAACCATTGGCACCACCATAGGGCATGAAGAGTGTGCAGGTAAATGAGCCGTCTGGATTCGGCAGCGCAATCATCATGAACTGACCACGTGGCCAGATGTGAAGCGCCTCTGGATCGATGCGGTGAGAGCCATCAGCGTGGGCTGGAATGTGCATCTCCTTGTAGCCGTAATCAAGGTACGACTGCTCGTAATTGAATCGCGGAGTACGTAGCATCGTCGAACGCATTGCTGAGTAGGCCCCATCTGCTCCAAACACAGCTGGAGATTTGGTTTTGATGTTTTCTCCAGCAGCATTCGTGAAAGAGACTTCTAGGCTTCGCTTATCAAAACCATTGCACTTGTGGTCGAAAACAAGGTTGACCTTGCCCGTTGCCTCTGCAGCATTAAGTAAGAGAAGATTTAAACCTCCGCGACTTACAGAGTAAATCGCCTCATCAGATTTACCATACGGCTGCGCGGTGAGCTTGCCCGCACGATCGTGCATCATCCGCCCGCGCATTGGTAAGGCGTGCTTGCGCACCTCATCTTCTAGGCCTGCCATGCGCAAGGCATGCCAGCCGCGCGTGCTCATCGCAAGGTTGATTGAACGTCCGCCTCTGAAACCTTCGGCCCGCATATCTGGGCGACGATCTACGAGGGTCACTTCGTGCCCGCGCTGTGCGAGTAAAGTGCTCCACAGAGAGCCGACAAGTCCGGCGCCAATAACGAGAGGGTGGTCGAGTTGAGAATCCAATGGAATAGGGTTTTGTGCGTGCGAATTTCTAGCTAGGACACAAGTAAGGACTTCTTTAGGTTTTGAATAGGGTCAGGAGAATAGCTAAGTAGAAAATTCTATCGACCTTTTTTATAGGTCCTAGCATTCGATTTCAGGACAGTATACCGACAATTAATTGGCATTAGTCAGTACAATCCCCAGAATCGCGTAGTTTGTGAGCATATCTAAAATCCATTCTCTTGAATAATTTTACGTTTACTTCCTTAGCCCTCTTGTTTTTCTCCTTTCAGGTTTTGGCGCAAGCTCAAGACCCGAACCAAGGCCAAAATGCTACGAGCAAGAAATTGGACACTTGGCAGTTCACCGAAGCAGCCCTCGACATAAACGGTGACGGCATTCCTTCCCTCTGGAAATACGATGCGGCCGCCGTGTCGAGTCCTGCAGAAGCTGTGGAAGCAGTCGCAAAACAGCTCAACGTTGGGATAGAAAACAAAAGTGGGAATAACCAAAGTGCCTTTGTCGAACTCCGAACAGAAGTAAGTACCTCTGGATCAAAGCATACGCGCTATCAGCAGACGGGACCGGGAGGCTTCAATATTTTGGGAGCTCAACTCAATTTACATGAACTACAAGATGCTTCGCTTACAGGTAACGGTTATGTCCTTCCTACCTCCAAGTTGTCTTCTAGCATAGACATACAGGTGAATGCAGATGGAGCACGGGTTTTGGCGGAAGCTTGGATACCAGCAAAGCGCTATCGTAGCAAAGAAGACCTCGCTGAGACGAAAGTGTACTGGGTACCGAGAAACCTCGATTTCAAAGCAGGTGACTATATATTAACGCAAAGAGTAGACGTCTACACAAGTCAACCTCTACAACGCTATTACGTGTACGTGGGAGCTGAGACTGGAGAAATCGTTGCCATGCAGAATAGGCTACACACCGATGATGTAGTCGGTAGTTGTGAGACAAAATATTCAGGTACGCAATCTTTTACGACCGATTCGATAGGCATTGAGGCTTACCGACTTTATCAAGAAACATCACGGAACTGTGTGATTCACACGCGCAACTACGAGAATACCGAAGGCCCAAATTTTAGTGATTTTTTCGATTCGGATAATGATTGGACAGGGACAAACGCCGACCAAGATGAAGTGGCCCGTGATGCCCATTGGGGTGGCGAGCAGTTTCATGATCTGTTGACTCATTATTTTAATTGGAACAGTATTGACAACAACGGATTTGACCTCCTTTTAAATGTGCACTTCAGTCAAGACCTAGCTAATGCTTTCTGGGATGGGGAGAGCTCTAGCTATGGTGACGGCAATCAAGGAAGTAGACTCGGTGCTCCCCTAACGGCTATAGACATTGTAGGACATGAGTTCGCACATGGAATGACTGAGTTTTCAGCAGATTTAATTTACGCTGATGAGTCCGGAGGGTTGAACGAGAGCTTCTCTGATATTTTCGGAGTAGCCACACGTTTCTTTGCCCGCCCTGACCAACTATACAATTGGTCCATTGGCGGAGAATTAGATCCAGCAGGAGAAGGTATCCGCAACATGCGCGATCCGAACTCCTTGGGTTCACCAGGAACTTATCGCGGTGATCTTTGGCAAGATGGAGCAGGAGTGCATACCAATTCAGGTGTCCAAAACCACTGGTATGCAATCTTAAGTCAAGGCGATACTGCGACAAACGAACTCGGAGTTGCATACAGCGTCGAGGGAATAGGATGGGAAGATGCTCTACGAGTAGCTCACTTAAACCTAACCAGCTATTTAACTCCAAGCAGTACCTATCAAGATGCGGCCACTTTTTCGGTGGAAGCAGCCGGCGTCCTTTTCGGTATCTGTGATGATCGTACCGCTCAAGTGTCTGAAGCATGGAAAGCTGTAGGCCTGACTGCACCTACCCTTGCGCAGGGAATAAGCTTCTCGGTGAGCACTCCTTTTAATTGTGTTGAATCAGAAGCAGTAACCTTTTCGGGATCTGCATCCAATGGATCGATAACTTGGGATTTTGGCGACGGAACTACTGGATCGGGAGCTATTGTAGATCACGTTTATGCACCCGGCACATATGATGTGAGCATGTCTGGAATGGACTGCATGGGTCAGCTGGAAACTATAGTGAGCACCTCTGCGGTCACCGTGAATCCATTTAGTTTTTTATGTGATACATTCTTATTACCTGCAACCCAATCGGAAACTATCGAAGCTTGCGGGGGTACACTCTTCGATCCGCAGGGAACAGAAAATTACGCGAACAACCTCAACTCAAGCTTGACGGTCCTTGCCCCCAATGGATCAACCGACGGTTTCACGTTAACTGTCCAGCAATTTGCCGTTGAAAATGGGTTTGACTTCTTGAGCCTCTACAACTTGAATGGAGGGCTTAGAGAACTAATCGGAATATTTTCTGGAGCAGACCTAGGTATAGGTGAAGAGATCGTAACCACAGGTGAAGGCTTCATCGTCGAATTTACCAGTGATGGTTCAGTTACTCCAGATGGATTCCGAATCACCTTTGAAAGTAATGGAGGTGGCGCGATGGCAGCAGCTGGATTCAGCATTGACAATACCACGAATACAGTCTACGCTCCTTTCACATTTACAGGTGCCGCCTCAGGTGGGCGAGTGCTTTATGATTTTGGTGATGGTAACGCATTGACTGCTGATGCTACCGAAGAAATCGTTCACCGGTACGCAGCCTCAGGAACCTATGACGTTAGTCAGATTGCTTTTTCATGTAGCGAACAAGACACGCTCATTCAGCGGGTAACCGTAACCGCTGGAAGCGACTTGTGCGCAAACATCGACACTACCTACATCACCTTAAATCAAGGCGATTCTACTTCTTTCGATTACGCGCTTGAAAATTGTGGTGACGCCCCCCTATTGCTCGAAGCTTCTCAAGAGATCTTTGACCTTGATCGCCGCTCTTCACTTGATTATACGATCTCCAATCAAACGCAGCACACCTTTAGCGGACTGCCCTCTAGCGGCATTCAGTCGGTGTCTCTTGAGGTGTTTATCACAGGAGACTTTGATGGACTCGATGAGTTCGTTTCCGTTTCCCTAGATGGTGGACCTCTAACAGAGTACCGAAACGATGGGGACCCAATCAACGGAAGTCCAGCAACCCTCAACATTCCTCTTTCTGCAGCGGACCAAGTAACCTTATTTGCCGATGGTCTACTGACCGTTAGGGTCGTTAATAGCCCAGCAGTAGATGCTGGCATCTCTCCTGTTGACCTGCATGATGTCAGGCTAGTTCTTCAAGGAGCTTTGCACAACAATGTCTCTTTCGATGGTGCGGTTCCCGTCCAAGTGGGCAATACGATCAACGCAACGGTCCGAGTGAATTCTTCCAACCGTACAGCGGGCGTTTTTCGATATGCCGAGAAGGTTCAAACTAACGACGTCAATCTTCCAGGTGGAAAAGTTGAGTTCCCTATCGTGTTGACCGTTGTCGGACAGCCTGCAGGAAATGTCATTCCTCCGGTGATTGATCTGGGGGATGTATTCATCGGTCGTCCACTATCTGGAATTTCTGAAATCATCAGCTTTGGTAGCGATGTACTAGAACTGACTACCATTTCAACGAGAGGTGATGGCTTGACCCATAACCTCACTTCAGGCATGCGCATCCCTATCGGTGGCAGTCAGCAAATCGATATCGTAAAAGCTCCTACTACCGCTGGACGCTTCTCGGACGAAATCTTAATTGAAACCAATGGTACAAACCTGACCCTTCAGGTAGTCGGCAACGCAATCGCGGCGGGTCTACTCGAGCTTTCTGAAAACGAACTACGTGATACGCTTGCGGTAGGCCAGATGTTGACACGCAGCTTTACGGCTCGCAACATTGGTGGCGCTGACTTGAATGTAACAAGTACACGAGGAACGGGTACTTGGCTAAGCCACACCTCTACAGCTCAAGATTTGGCGCCAAATACAGAGGTAACTATTACCTATAGCTTGGATGCCACAGATCTTACAGCAGGACTTTATAACAGTGCTATGGTTATGAGAAGTAGCGATCCAGAACTTGCAGTCGTTCCGATTCCTGTATTCCTTGTAGTACTAGGACCGCCGAACGTGAGTATTCGTGTCCCTACCGAGAATTGTGGCGCGGATGTCGACTTCACGAGTACTAGCGATGACGTGATTACCTCAGAAGAATGGAACTTCGGTGACGGCAATTCTTCGACCGAAAATTCACCTACACATACCTATGCTACAGGTGGCGATTTTACGGTCACGTATATTGCTTGCAACGCCGTTGGCTGTGATACCTCAAGTCAGCTTATCACAGTCGATCTTGATTGCTCATCAATTCAGTTTGGACAGAATGAGGCCTTCACCTCTTCTGCATGTCTTGGAGAATTCACTGACTCAGGTGGAACGGATGAGATCTATTCGAATAATGAAACCTCAACCCTACTCATTGAGGTGGATGCGAATTCGATTGTTAAGCTTGTTCCTCAATTTTTCGATACGGAACAAGGCTTTGATTTTATTGAAATCTTTGACGGGGATGATGAGTTTAGTACGAGTCTAGCCATATGGTCTGGAATTGTAAATGTTGAAGATTCCGTCAAGTCAACGAGCAACGCCATGTTTGTCCGCTGGACTTCTGATGGATCGGTCACGGCGCCAGGATTCGTTATCGGGTGGACGTGTATTGAAGATGAGGCTTCTGCTACAAGTCAGACTCCAGTTGGTGAGGACTTTACACTTCAGCCGAATCCTGCGCACGCTTACGTGGAGGTTGTTTCTTCAGCTTTCGCCAAAACCCAAGCCTTGGTTCTTCAGGATGCATTAGGTCGTGTCGCACAAACAATAGAGCAGCCTGCCGCTCGCACCACGCTTAATACCTCAACACTTCCTGCAGGCGTGTACATGGTGACCTTGCGCTACGAAGATGGGTCAGCGACGACGAAGCGATTGGTAGTTGAGTAGCGTGTTACTTACTACTTAAAAAGGGCGACGAAGTTTCATTACTCCGTCGCCCTTTTTTTATCCCGTTTCATGCAATGGGTGAACCTTACTTTTTCTTTAATTCCCAAATAACACCAGGCACTCCGTCCATACCCGGGGGGATATTAAAGTGGGTAATAGTCAGTTGGTTTTCGTCCTTCGGCAAAACCTCAATTCGCCAGCCCCAATTCACTGTTTCATCTGCGGGGTACTCTCCGTTTGCTGAAATCATATCGCTGTTTGCTCCACGTGCGCTAGCGAGATGAAGCATACGGTTGCTGTTGTGAAAACTGTCAATCCAGGTCATGAGACACTCTTTGTACTTCTCGTCATAGCTGATGATGAGTTTACCACTGATAGGTTTGCCTTTAAAGGTGCTCATGTAGCTAAATTCGAGCAATCTTCCTTCACTTATTAGCCGAATGCTCCCTTGTACTTCTGCGGTATCTACGGCGGGTTTGTCAGGCTCAAAATAGACGGTGTTTGACCCTGTCCAGTCGCCTACTAGACTAGTGAAGATGGTGTGGGGGTCTTGTTGAGCGTTGAGCATGGATGGTACTATTAGACATATCGAAAGGAGGACACCTTGGAGCAGGTGTTGGGGTTTCATGTGACTAATGTACGAGGCAAGCTAGTTTGCTGGTACCTAGGATGTCGGATCGCTGGCGGACCTGCCACTCATAGCGGGGCGATCCATACGCGGTAGCGTCTACTCACTCGTATCTCTCCAAATAACCCCCTCATGCTGATCCTGCGCCATCTTCAACATCCACGGACTTTCGGCTAAATAAACCAAACGCTTTTCAGTGTCGTAGGCCAAATTATTCTTGCGACGTGCCCGCAGCTCCTTTAAAGCAACAGGGTCTGAAGCCTCGTCAATCCAATAGGCTTTGTGCAAGCTCATCGGCTCATAACTCACTTTGGCGCCATACTCATGCTCCAAGCGGTATGCGATTACCTCAAATTGAAGTGCTCCAACCGTACCGATGATTTTGCGACCGTCGCTTTCACGCGTAAACATCTGTGCTACGCCCTCGTCCATGAGCTGAACAAGGCCCTTGGCCAATTGCTTGGACTTCATCGGGTCATCGTTGTGGACGATTCTAAATTGCTCTGGGGAGAATTGAGGGATGCCACGGAAGTTGAGCTCCTCTCCTTCAGTCAGAGAGTCTCCAATTTTGAAGTTGCCTGAATCATACAAACCGACCACATCACCCGGGAACGCCTCGTCGACCACTTCTTTCTTTTCGGCCATGAAACTGGTCGGGTTGGAGAAACGCATCTGCTTGCCTTGACGGACGTGCAAGTATTTGGTGTTGCGCTCGAAGGTGCCTGAGCAGACCCGCATAAACGCAATACGATCGCGGTGCTTCGGGTCCATGTTGGCGTGAATCTTAAATACGAATCCTGAAAACTTGTCTTCCGTCGGCTTTACCATTCGCTCTTCTGCTGGGCGAGCAAGTGGAGTAGGTGCAATATCCACGAAGCAGTCGAGCAGCTCGCGTACACCAAAGTTGTTGATCGCAGAGCCAAAAAATACGGGGCTTAGTTCTCCTGCGAGGTACTTCTCTCGGTCAAACTCAGGATACACCTCGCGTACCATGTTGACTTCTTCTCTCAACTCTGTAGCGAGTGAATCACCAAGCTCGGTTTCGAGCCTGTCGTCATCAAGGTCACCAAAGATCACGGTCTCTGCGTCTTCACCTTTCCCGTGGGCTTTGAACAGCTTCAGCTGACTCTCGTAGAGGGAGTACACGCCCCGAAAGCGCTGTCCCATTCCAGCTGGCCATGAAAGTGGACAGACATTGAGTCCCAACTTGGCCTCCACCTCATCGAGTAGATCAAAACCGTCTTTCCCCTCACGGTCCATCTTGTTGATGAATACAATGATGGGCGTGTTGCGGCGGCGGCAGACGCGTACAAGGTTTTCGGTCTGTTCCTCGACACCCTTCGCGACATCAATTACCACGATGACTGAATCCACTGCGGTAAGTGTACGATACGTATCCTCTGAGAAATCTTTGTGACCAGGCGTATCAAGGATATTGACCTTAAGTCCGCGGTAGTCGAAGGCCATGACCGATGTCGCCACGGAGATACCTCTTTGGCGCTCGATGTCCATGAAGTCGGACGTAGCCGTCTTCTTGATCTTGTTGCTTTTCACGGCTCCTGCAATCTGGATTGCTCCACCGAAGAGGAGGAGTTTTTCCGTGAGGGTCGTCTTTCCCGCATCTGGGTGAGAGATGATCCCGAAGGTGCGTCGGCGCTTGAGCTCTTTGAGGTTTACTGCCATGGGAGGGCGAAGGTAAGCTTGATTAGGCCTGTGGCCTAATCAAGCAATTTTGAATTAGTGTACGAAGCTTTGCTTCGTCAATTTTGAATTTTGAATGCCGAGATGTTTGCTCACCTGCGGTGAGGGGACTTTTCTGCGGACCGATGGACTGCAGGACTGCGCGTCCCTATCAGCAGTCCGACAATTCAACTTGCTGGACAATCCGACATCCCAAATCCTAAGTACCCATCCAGCCCTAGCTGAATTCCAATTACAACTCCAACAAATTCACAAACAAGCGATACGCACCTGGAACACCAGCTGGTAATTCACGGAAGAAACTGATGCCCGTGTAGACGTAATGTCCCTCCCCATACTTGGCAACCAACAGACTTCCTTCAAGTGGATCTTCGCCTGGATCGTTCATGCGAAGGATCGGCTCGTATTCCTTACTCCACTCCTCTGGGAAGTAAAGACCGCGCTCCTGAACCCATCCTTTAAAATCAGCTTGCGTGATCTTATTCGGCTGATTTAAAACGGTTGCAGCTGGATCAATAAACGTGACTGGTGCGCCTTCTACCGTTACGCGTTTTCGCGAAAGCTTGAGCGGATAAGGTGCATACTTATCCATATCTATACGGCGACTTGTATTATATTGAACGACGACCGTTCCGCCTGTTT
>CALDUE010000088.1 GCA_937923485.1 uncultured Saprospiraceae bacterium | reverse complement strand
CGGTAGGTTTTGAAGCTTGAAGCTTGAAGCTTTCTAAATTTGCTTGACAGTTGTGGTTGGTTGTTCTAAACTAGGTTGACTACGCTTGAAAGTGCTACCTATTTTTTAGGATGACTCAGGTTGTCCGTTATGTACTTGAGTATATGTACTTCTACCTGCGGCAGTGTATACTTGATCAACTTTCCGTTGTTTTTTGAAACTTAGAAATTGACAGTCAATGCTTGTGATCTTGAGATGACAGCTGAGTGGATGCATGTGGTCAATTTATCATATTTAACTCTAAGTAAACAAGTGGCACAGCTATTGCCTTAGGCTAAAGTCTTGATACCCTGTTGAATGCTTACGTCACTCGAATTTTCTATGCTTTTTCGTTGTGCCTTACTCGGGTTTGCACTGAGCCTTCAGTCTCTAGTGTACGCTGAAAGGACCACTGAAGATAGATTTAGTAATGCAGAAAGGGAAATTATTGAGTGTTATCGTACAGATACACTTGAGGCGTTTCACGTCCAAAGCGAAGATGATGTTCGCGAATTTTTTCAGTTGATAAACAAACTCAGATCGAGAGGAATACAGCCAGCAGAAGAAACACTTGCGAAAATTTCAAGGGTGGCAGACTCGCTTAGGATGTATAGGGAGCAACAAATCTTAGTTCATAGCATCCTTACTAATAAAGTACGTTATCCTAATAAAAATTCAATCTATGATGGGGATAGTATATGTATGGTGTTAATTAACCTAATTCCGAAACTTTCTCCAAACCGAAGGTCTAAGATTTATAATGTGATCGCCAACTACAAAATGACGGTCAAGAAGAATGCTGAGGGGATTGTAAATTATCAACTTGCTTATCAATCGGCATCTCCAGAGCAATTTGTAGATCGGTTTCATGTAGTTGGAAATCTCGCTTCGGCTTACTTGAGTATAGGGGACACAATCGCTTCTGTTAAATTACTAGGTGAATCTCTCAGTTTAGCTCCAAATTTGCCAAAGGATAGTGATTTTACCTTTGAGTATAGCAATACGATCGACTATAGTGTTTTGAGTAATCTATTTCGTGGGTTAGGTGATCTTGATAGTGCTGCCTATTATATCCAACTCTCAGAGGCAAATCATCGTCGTATGGTTGGTCATTCTAGATTTGATGAGACTTGGTCAGTTGTTTTGTTTGAGCGTGCAAAGCTTAATATTGCGCTTGGGAATTACACAGAAGCCCAACTAGCAATTGATACACTCTTAGAGATTGATCCTATATACGCTAGAGAGGTTCAGTCCGAAATGTATGAATCTAGAGGCCAATACCTACTAGCTTTAGAAAGTGCTGTAAGATTTGCAGATGAGAATATAGAATCACCAGAACGACTTCTAAGGCTGATAGATTTGAGCCTTTCGGCAAAACAAGAAAAAAAAGCGCTAGCTTTTTCTAGGACACTTAATGAGTTGTATGCTAGAAAGTTATTGGAGACAAATCGTGGACTTGTAAAGGCAAGCGAAGCACAGCGAGAAAGTTTTTTAAAGCAACAAAAGGCAATTCATAATCGCCACCAGCAAGAACTTGCTGTGCTTGTTGAGCGACAACGAGTTTGGGTATCGATAGCAATGATGTTGCTTTGTGTCGTAGGTGCATTTTATGCTTGGAGACGTTACTTAAGATCCAGAAGGCGTTCGGAAAACCTTAGCCGAATGGTAAATGAGCGCGACCGTGATTTACATTCCATCAATAAGGAATTAGCAGAGCGAATTATTGCTATGGAGCAATTCAACCATCTGTTATCGCATGATTTGCGCGAACCAATACGTTCAATTAGTGGATTTACCACTTTGCTAAAACGGAAGCTTTCTGATGTGCCGAAGGCAGAAGGAGAACTTCATCATCTAGAGGAATCTGTTGAACAATTGAAGCATTTGATCGCTGGTATTGAAGCACTAAGAAAGTTGCAGGATATAGCAAATGATGAGTGCGCTCAAACGGTCGATGAAATTTGTACCGAAGTTGCAGCAACGGTGATAGGAAAGTTTCCTGAATCGTTTGTAAAGTTCCATTTGGACTCAGACGCTGCCAATGCAAGAGTTCCAGGTAAACTTACATCGATTGCCTTGACAGAGCTCGTTCTTAATGCTGTACTCTTTAGCCATGACAAATCAACAGAACCTGAAGTCTTTGTAAAATTATCTACAGAGCATTGCACTTTTACTGTTACTGATTACGGGTTAGGTATCGATTCTAAATATTTTGACACCGTATTTGATAGTTTCAAAAGGCTTAACAAACGTGAAGATTATCCAGGCGCAGGAATCGGACTTACCCTAGCTAAGCAAGCAGCTGAACATACTGGCGGTGACTTACGATTGGTTCACTCTAAACTTGGAGCTGGTAGTACTTTTCAACTAGAGGTCAGTTTGGTTGAAAATTTTTCAGATGAAAAACACTGTTGTAAATCTGAGGTAGCTACTGTCTAATAGGCATAGTGAACCAAGTGCAGAAATTGAAGCAGAAGAGCATATGGTATTAGTTGTACTTTTGTGAAACGAAGCTACTAGTAAAGTCAGTTTCGCTTCAAACTACAGCTATGCGTGCTTTCTTTATACTTTTCCTCTTTTATGGTTTTGCTGCAGGAGTAGCGCAGACTCCACCAAGCTCTTCCCCACTTTTCAGCAATTCAATCGTTTCAACAGAGATTGATTTTATAACAGCAGATGATCCTGACGCATTCGAAGAGCTTCGTTTTCTGCGGCAAGAGCGAAAAGAAATGCCAGATAGTAGAAACGACGACTTGTTTGATAATGCGACCTTCGTATTTCGAGCGACGTTTACAAATGGTGACCCCATTGAAATTTGGTGTCATAGTGATTTTAGAAGTCCAACACTCGCTAGATCGTATGCTGAAAAGCTTGCACCTCGATTAGGTAAACTTCCTGAATTGATGCGCAATGAACTTTCTCATGTAGTTGTTCATAATGGTAATGCAGGTGCCTTTGCTGAAGCTGAAGCTATGTTCTTTGTTTTGTATTCAGATAATATGGATATTCGTATCAGTGATAATGATTTAGAAGAAACCGTCTTTCATGAAACTATTCATGCAGTTTTTGACCGTATTCATCTTACAAACCCGATGTGGACAGATGCGCAAGCCGCAGACGTTAACTTTATTACAGACTATGCAAGAAGCCGCCCGGATAAAGAGGACCTCGCCGAGACTGCTATTTTTGCTTATACTATGCTATTACATCCGGGGCGTCTAGACCAAGCCACTGAAAATTGGGTAGTAACACATATTCCCAATAGGTTAACTTATATAACAGACGATATTTTCTCTTCAATTACATCTAGCACAAAGGAAACTGAATCACTGTTGGCTGAGAAGAAGATTAATGTATATCCAAACCCTACCGAAAACGAAGTCACCTTTGAGCTAGTACGTACTAGTCCAAATACTAAGATGAAAATCTACAACAGTGCAGGGAAAGTAGTAAGGATACAGGAGGCCGTTGAAGGAGTAAATACGATTGACCTAAGTCTCTTTGTACCAGGCGTGTATACACTTATGGTAAAAGGATATGAGACGGCAACCATCGTGAAGCAATAGCATCTATCCCCTTAACTACTTTGCTTAAATCTCGGTAATACGTTGTGTAATCTGCGTATTGGAAAAGAAAGTCATGGTGTTTTTTTAGAACCTGGTTTGTCATCTAATTAAGCAATTAGATAGGTGTTCCAGATCGCTCTATCAGACCCACTAGTAATAATTGCAACGGCTTTGTTAGCTGCCGATGCTAAGCATTCAAATTTGAAGAGCCCGTCTTTATTTAGAGGGAGATGGAATGGGATAGACGAGGAAGTTGCAACAACAGATAAGTGGAAGTTATTCTAGTCCCCTAACCGAAGTATCCGCATCGCCCCCTGTACCACGAGCACAAAGACAATCGTCCCGATCACCAAATCAGGCGTACCGGAATGGAACAGCTTCACTAATACACCTGCTACGATCACACCCAGGTTGATGATGACATCGTTAGAGGTGAAAATCAAACTTGCTTGCATGTGCTCCTCCTCTTTATTCTTCGACTTCTGTAACAAGAAAAGACAGATACCATTGGCGATAAGCGCAAAGATTGATACGATTATCATGGTCGAGAAGTCAGGCAGTTCCTCGTTTCCGAAAAACCTCCTGAGTACTTCCGTAAAACCAAACACAGCCAGTATGATCTGTATATATCCGGCAGCCTTAGCGATGCGCTTTTTTCTTACTACTGTTCCACCCACTGCGAAGAGACTTATCCCATAGACGAAGCTATCAGCTAGCATGTCGAGGCTATCCGCAACCAGTCCCATCGATTTAGAGACTAGTCCTGAAGTCAATTCAATCGTGAAAAATGCAAAGTTGATCAGCAGTACCGCCCACAACAATTTCCGCTGATTGGTATCGGCTTCAAATTCGGTTTGGTCTGAGGGTACTGAAGAAACCTGCTTATCGCCAAGTTTTAGTTCGCCAATCGCCTTTTCAATCGGGGCTAATGCGCCGCTATGATACACGGTCAACATCCGCTCATTCAGGTCGAAATCTAAATGAACAACTCCTTCAAATCCGTCCAACTTCATCCGTAGGAGGTTCTCCTCGGAGGGGCAGTCCATTTGGGTGATGTTGAAGATTGATTTGGTCATGGGTTGCTAGATACGGAGTCATGACGGCTTCTGCACTCCGTGCGGGTCAAGAAAACGTGACGGCTTCTGCACTCTGTGCAGGTCACGTATGAAAACACTTAAAATGGCCCGCACAGAGTGCGGAAGCCACTATTTTAGAGCCTTTCCTCCAGCAACTCCCCAGCCCCCTTCCTTGCCTCTGGTGACTGTCCCATATTCTTCGTTATCGCCTTCAATTCTCAATGCTTATCCGCTTAACACCGCTCAATACCCACGTCTCGATTTCCCATGCAAAGCAGCGTAGATTAATTATCCTAACAAAACCACTTTGAAAAACTCAATCCATTGAAGAGCGGTGAATCCTTAATTTTGTTAAAATTGTAGAATTTACAACCGAACCTCAAATAATACACAGAAGATACTTTCTTTACTTAGCTTATGTCTTTTGGTAGCGTTCTCGCTTTCAGCTTAGGACTTTGCAACCGGAGCTAATAGCCACAAAAAGCCTTCATACCTTACTCTTAATTACGGGACTGTATTAGAAGGAACCATTAAAGATCTTGACCGTAAGAAAGGCGTCATTGAAGAGGTGTAAATTAATGTAAACAGCAAGAAAATGAAGCTCGAGCCATCAGAAATCGCTTTCATGTACTTGCCACCTTCAGACTTGGACAATATGACCAATGCATTCGCTAAGTTGTACAATACCCAACGCTGGGATGAGGACCTCGATGCGAATAAACTTAAAGAAGGTTACGCCTATTTTGAATCGATCGACGTGATGGTGAAGAAGAAGCGTACGCTTTTGATGTAACTTCTAAATCCATGACACTTGGGCTTTTTTATTTATTAATATACGTAAGGTGATCGTATCCTATTCTTCTAGCTTTATTGGAGTTTTTGGGATCCGGACTATTTTGCCATTTAGATCAATTACCTCTTCTAAATATCCGCTGTTTAAGTGTTCGTCATGAAGCAGATCTAACGGACTATTCACTTCGCCATAGGGTACGTTTTCGCGTAAGCAGGATTGAATCACTTCTACATATGAGAGGTTGCTAATTCGCTTTTTTATTTCTTCCACGAGTTCGACCTGGCCTGCGAGACGACCGTGTCCTGTCAACCAACGTTCGTCTTTGAGGAGGTCGTGCCAGCCAAAAGCGAGACAGAGGCTTACCCAATGTTTGTCGCTAATAACTCCAATAAAAACTTGTTTATCATCGACAGTTTGAAAGAGTTGGTAGATCGCCCAAATCTGTTCGCGTGCAGGCATCGGTTTTATACTTGACGCGTTATCCAGCGGAAGTCCAGCCATGAATTGCCCCATCAAAAAGGCACTTGACTCGAAGAGGGATGCACGCACGATCTTGCCTTGTCCCGTAGATTTTCGTTCGAACAGCGCTGTGAGAATTCCAATCACGCCGAACAATCCGCCTGTGATATCGAGCGCACTCGTGCCTGCGCGCATGGGTTCGCCTGGTTTGCCGGTCATGTAGGCAAGTCCGCCCATCATTTGTACCACCTCGTCGACGGCGATACGGTTTTCGTTTGGTCCAGGCATGAAGCCTTTCAAACTGCAGTAGACGAGGCTAGGGTAGTGCTCGCGCAACGCCGCTGCCCCTAGTCCTAATTTGTCCATGACTCCAGGTCCGTAGTTCTCAACGACTACATCAGCTTTCGCCAAAACCTCCTGTATGCGCGTTTGTCCGTCCTGTGATTTGAGATCAACTTCTTCAGTTTTTTTACCGTGGTTGTAAAACGTAAAAAAGCCCCTCCCAAAACCCTTCATTCTTCTGGTGGGATCACCGCCTGGCGGTTCGACATGTAGGACCTCAGCACCAAGGTCTTGCAGCACTTTGCCAACAAGTGGCCCCATGACGACATGGGTAAATTCGACAACTTGGATTCCTGATAAGGGGAGGGTGGGCATGGGGTGAATATACTAGGCCTCACAGCTTCGCCTCATAGATACATGTGCCGGGAAGGAAATTGCAAAGAGGGCTGTTCCATGATGGATTATCCTCTGATATATAGAAGATATCCTCCCCCAATAATAAACATCGGAGAGGCAATGCAAAGTAAGATTATCGTCCATCGGTACAAGCCCCAATAGGAAACGATCCTTTGGTTTTTACCGTCCGAGGTGTAGATGATTTTCACCTTCTCTCCAATCTTGTAAGCTGCGGGCCTTGAGCTGAAGCTAATTTTGAATGTTATTTTCTCTTTTCTCCTGTCAGTGTATTCAAATACGGGTTTGTACATGGTTTCATCGCTACTGCTCGATTCAAGCAGGTCAATTACTTTACCATCAGTGAACGTGCCATTCTCCATTAACTTTCGAGTGTTTCCATAGAGCCATGTAGCTACCATCGTCAGAATAATGGAAGTTATGAGGAGCGAGGTATAGAGGTAACTCATTAAACTCTATTCTATGCTTAAGGTGAACTTTAACTTTGGATTCTTTTGTAAAAAGTATCAGCTCAAAAATACATACACCCATTATGGAATTCGAATGCTACATCCAATTTCTTCATCCGTTATTGCAAGGTACGAGGTTGGTACATCTTTGATTTGCTTGAAGGTTTTGTTGTCTATAAACAACGTAATTGACCGATGAGTTAAGTGAGCATATGTCTTCGCAATCAGCTCCATTGGCGTTTACTTGAGCGTTGTATCATCTACCTAATCTCCTCACGTCCATCACTATGCAGCGCAAAACGCCCTTTACTCCGTGGATGTGCGACCTCCCTTTCTGACCATGGCCAACCACCGAATTGCGTCTTTCCGAAATCTCGCATTGTTTGTCGAATCTCTTCCTCTGTATTCATTACGAAGGGGCCGTGCTGAACGACAGGTTCTTGAATTGGAACACCTTCAAGAATAAGTAAATAGGCATCTTCAGCACCATTCTTGATCAATACTTTTTCACCAGCTTTTGCATTAATGATGCGATCAACAGGTATGATCTGCCCTTCAATAGAGAGCGATGCTCCCTTGTAAAAGAAGAGTGAGCGATTGGCTTTTGCGTTCGTGTTTGGGAGCGTCCATTTTGCATGCGCATCCATCTTGACCGTGAATACGCCGACTGCGTTTTGAGGATCAGCAGCCCATGAATTGGGCGTCGGATCTAAGGCTTTGGTACTTCCAATCTGCCCAGCGATGACATCAATGGTCGTCGATCGCTGCTGCTCATCTTGGTAGTGGACGACAGGAGTATCTTCTCTCCAGAGCATTTTGAAATGTGGGTCTACCATCTTGCTCGCCTTTGGAAGGTTTAGCCAGATTTGGAAAATTTCCAATGGATTGCCTTTATTGACATTTACCATCGGGAACATTTCGGAATGTTGAATACCGCTCCCCGCCGTCATCCATTGGGTGTCTCCTCCCATAAATCTGCCTGCCGCTCCGAGTGAATCGGTGTGGTCGACGACACCTTCTTTGTTGATGGTAATCGTCTCAAAACCTCTATGCGGATGATAGGGAAATCCCGGAATGTTAGAACCGTGATACATCCTCCAACCGTCTTTGATCACGAAATCTTGTCCGATGTTTCGTCCGACTTTCAGTGCTGGATCAATGCCCATTGCCGCGTTGCCGCTAGGATATTCGTCTCTGTGGTAGGCGCAGAAAAGAAAAGGATCTTGGGTTTTCCAAGGGAACCCGATTGGGCTGATGTCGAGTAGTACGCTCACGATGATTCAATGTTGATTTTGGCAAAGTACGAATCAGTGAACCCGTAAACCTATCATTTAGATTAGTTAATGCGCTGCGGCGGGTGAATTGGAACTGCCTTTGACTATGCGTTTTTGAAGGGTGTTGAACTTTAATTAGGAATTCAAGAATCTTGATTCATTCTCCTTTCGTTCTCTTCGTTAAGATCTTTTGTACCAGGAGCATTTGCTATTAGTCTTTTGCCAAGATCCTCAGGAAGGTCAATAAACAAGGTAGCGCTACTATCCCAGCAAACAATTTCAAATATTGATGTCCGCAATTGCCGTTCGGGTATTCCTGACCAAAATGTAGGATTCATATCTGCGTGAGGTTGATCACTCAAGATTGGTGGACTGTTCTTGGGGAATGCGGAAAGGACGGCCCAGATGAATTGAGGGTTGAATTTAGTTATGTGCGCCGATAGCTTTTCACCTTTGACCCAACATGGATCAGTGAAATCTTTCCAAGTAGGGTAAAATTGAGCATCTGCTAGGTGCCAATCATAATCCTTAAGTTCAATCCCCAACCAATTGGCAACTTTTCCTAAGTCAGTAAAGGATTTTATCTGGTCGGAATTTTCTTGAATGAGATTCATAGCTTTTTGAATACTAAAAGAGGTATGTACAATTCCAAATTTTCCCCACCTCATCCAGCCCCCTCAATCAAAATCTCTACTCCCTCCACCACTACGACATCACCCGGCCTTAGCTTATTCCGCTTCCGAAATTCTTGAACACCATTTACGACTACTCCGCCATCTTCGATAATGAGTTTGGCGTGGCCACCGCTTTGGGCTATGTCCTTCACTTTGAGCAGTTGCATCAACTCGATGTATTCGTCAGTGGGGCGAAGTTGAAAGGTAGTCGATTGCATGGTTTTGGTTAAAATGTACTAGGGAAGAGAACGCTGTAAAGGAGTTTAGAAATCGACGGCCACTTGGAACCTGATACCAAGCCCATTCCTGCCTAAGAAATTCTGAAGAACAGGATTGTCAAGGTAGCTTAATCGTTGCACAAGATCTACGCGGACGAATTTGAAAATATTCGAAACACCAACACTAGCTTCCATGTAAGGTCTCGAAGACAATGCCCGAGTAGTCGGTCGATCATTCTCGCCTACTGGAAATTGTATCAAGCTCGGATTCAGATTCGGATTGTTCCGATTGGAGATACTACCCCAAGCTGCTTTAAAGGTGACGATATTACGAAGTTTTGCTTTCTTAATGATAGGAATACGGTTGAGCAAAAACCCCTCGAAAAAGTGTGCTGCATTTAAACTTATATACTCATCGCCTACAAATTCGATAAAATCGATCATGTTGTATTCTTCCGTCTTGAACACATACGTTTGATTCGCTTTCAGTATATCCATGATGATAGAAAGTAGTATAGCTTGGGTAGTATTTTAGGGACAAAAAAATAGGTGAATGACTATTGGTATTGTTCCATTTATATTATTAAGACTCCTAATTTAATATATTCTTCTTTATCTCGCGTAATAAATTTGTTGAAAGGATCAAAGAAGCAAGTAGAAGAGATGCAACGCAAGATAACTGTTGGCTCTGTAACCATTTAGAATGGGATGTAGTCGGCAAAGCGCCTGTACAAATTTCAAGAGGTGACGGCTACCGATAGCTGTCACCTCTTGCTCCAATGACTTGTTGTCACTTCATTTTTTGCGTAGTATGATCCATTCGAAGGTGCCTCACCTAGTGGATTACAGCACTCTACACGTTGGGCATTCCAACCCATTATCTCCTTTCTTGAGGTGAATACCGTCGACTCGGTCAACCACAAATTTTTGAATGAAGGCATAGTTCGCTTGACGATTGTTTACGTCAATTTGCTTATCCTCGTACAACTCTCGAATCGTCTTGTCGTATTCCTGCGCACCCCAGCAGTTTGGGCAGACCCCCTCAGGAGCTTGTCCCCCAGTTTCACTCGCGGGTTTCTTGAAAAAGTTGATTAGGTTCTCGATAAACATGTCAGGTTGTTTTTGGCAGATGTATAAATGTCTGCTTGTGTTTGATAGAGTCAGTGCGAAGATGCAAAATACGAAAATTCGTAGAGGGTGCTGTCAAAACAATGCAAGTGTCGTAAAGATTGTACGCTTTCGCCAAAACGGGCATTCAGCCCTTTGAATGCAGCAAAATCTGACATTTTCGCCAGAAAGTATGCTACGAACTGAAGTTTGTGATGTAGTGCAAGACAGTGCAGTGCTGACCGTTAATGAGTTATGTATAGAAGTAGCGGCTACAGTACTTAGGAAGTTTCCTATGGTTACAATGTGGACTGTGAAGCGAAGGAAGTCTTGTTGCCAAGCAGGTTTATTGAGGTTGCGTTTACTCAGTTATTATTGATTGCAGCCTTGTTTAGTCCAAGTTTTGTACAAAATCCTGAGGCGTAGATTAAGGTGAACGATTCTTTAGACACGTTTAGAATTACAGAGGTTGGAGAGGGCGAGAAAGTGAAAAATGGGGTGAAAGTATATGCAGGTAATTTCGCATAGTACCCCCATATTTGTTTCTTTTTTAAACTAGATATTATATCGAAATTCAACGCATCCTAACTGAGCTCAATACTCTTCACTGAAGTCAATTCATATCCCAGATTCGCCAATTCATCTTCAGCAGTCTCGGTTAGTTCGATCTTCAGTAAAGTCTTCTTTTCATCGTACTCCGAAAGTGTCTTTTGAATTAAATATCTTTCAATTCGCATGCATATGCGATGTTGAATGGTCTCCTTAATTTCGTTATCTTCTAATGTGTAAAATTGTTGTACAGCATGCAGGAGTTTACTTCCCTCAAACGAATTTTTGCAGCTTGCGCTAAAACTTACGGAAACAGATCGATTGTCCTGTAGTTGGGAAGTATTCTTGATGTTTGTGTAGCACACCTCACATAACCCAGTCCTACACCCCCTCACAAACCCAAACCTGCCGCTCAAATACCGTCTTGCCACGTTTACCTACGCTGCATGCATCAAGTAATTGAAGGCCTATATCCTTCAGGATTTCGGAAATATCAACGATTGAAACAATCACCAATCGTTTTGCAAGTTGCGCCGATGACCTGATGATATGCGCCGTCGTCTCATCGGTTGCCTGACTCAGGAGGTTGTACGGCAGATCAATGATGGCTGCATCGTAACGTTTATCAATGTCTTTAATGTCGGAGCGGTACACCACTGTCTCGTAAGCAAAGTGTGCAAGATTGACACGCGCATTCCGAACGATCTTCCAATTGATGTCGCAACCTTCTATGCTGTAGCCTGCAAAACAGGCTTCTAACATAATCGTACCCACACCACAACATGCATCCAAGAGTGTCTTACTCCGATCAGCTTTCGTGGCAAGGTTGACCAAAGATTTGGCAACGTTTGGACTGATCGAGTTGCTATACGAGCGTGGTTTTTTGCTGTGCTTGTACCAGTCGAATTTATCTTTGGTCATTGGTCCAAAGCACCATGTCCCTTTAAAATTACACAGGGTGTAAATAACAGTCGGCTTATAATAATCCGGATTACCTTCGATACTATATCCAATATCTTTTAATTTTGTAAGTCGCTCATCATATGCTGTTGAATCTCCTTCAAGTACGAGATATTCTACTTTAAATCCCTCATTATGTATATCTAGCTCTTTGATCTCTTGTAGGAGGGTAGAGTAGTCTGTGTTGGATACCACGACCTCCAATCGTTGCTTAATAAATGCACTGATGAATGGATCAACTTCTTTGTCCGACCAGAGGAGTTTATTATCATCCGCAATAGTGAATATATACGTTGATTCGAGCTTTGATAAAGCTGTTTCGTATTTATCGTACGTGAAGGTATAAAGGTACTTTTTGAGGTGCATGCTGTGCGTAATGGCTGACGTGCCACTTGGCTTAGCAGCTGGGTTGAAGGTAGGCTTTTACGCTTAAGCCGCATGGGGTCGCTCTTATACGATATGGACTGATGTGTGATGTGATCCAAGACTTAAGTTCCAAAGCTTCTTAGACCCCAAGGGGGGCGAACAGTAATAGCACCAAGTCAAACGTGGAGATCATCGAGCAAAGCACTCGAATCAAGATCATGAATAACCCTATGCTTTTCGGCCATCTTCTGACTCGGTGCGGTGTCCTAGGAACCGAAAACCCACGCGCCCCGCGCCCCTACTACCAATCCGAAATCCGAAATCCCAAATCCCAAATCCAAAATCCAAAGTACCGCACCGCAAGCTTGCTTGCTCCTATTTCCCATCACAGCCCGGCTTCGCATCCAAATCCGACTCCAAGCGGATATCAGCAATACCGATGTCAGAACCCTCACTTGCGGTAAGCATGAGCACAGAAACGACCTTCTTCAAATCAACACCGAGGTCGCCGTAGCAACTCAGACTGATGCGGTACTCCTTCCAATCGTTTGGAGAGATATTGATGTCGAGCGTATGGTCACAAGTGGCGCTTTCATCGCACATGCCGAAACTCACCATCGCATCGCTGTCTTTGAAAGACCTTGCGGCAAAGGTCAATTCCAACCCTCCATTGGCCTCACGGCTCATGTCGCTCGGAGCCGCAGTCGTAATTCGGAATTGGTCACGATCATCCAAACTCCACTTGATGCGCAAGGCATCCTCTTGCGCCTTATGATCTGTTTTGCTGACAAGCAGACCTCCGACAGAAGTTGGGAAGCTTCCTATTTGCTTATCTAAATCGCCAGTCTTCAACCACAGGCTCCAAGGTGCTACAGCGATGCCTTTTTCATAGAAAACTCCTGTCGAGACAGCCGCAACTACTCCAAGCCCATTGTCTTCGGAAAGTTGCCCGACAGTTTCATTGCTGTTGTAGTCAAGTCCATATCCAAACTTAAAGAGTGTAGTTTCTTCTTTGGTCTCAGCATTATCGGCAACGACTGCAGAATTCGGCCAAGAAAACGAGAGGCGACCCTTGAAATTGTATTCAGGATTTCGCTGGAACAACATATCGGAAATTCCTCCTCCTTCGCTACCAGGCAACCAAGCAGCAATAAAGGCATCCGAGTCATTGATTTCCGGATTTAACCACATCGGTCGACCAGATAAAAAGACCGATACTACAGGAATACCTTTCTCTTTAAAAACAGCAAGTTTTTCGGTATCAAAACCTGTAGGCTGAAAATCTAAATTTTCACGATCGCCTTGAAACTCTGCATACGGATCTTCTCCGTAAATAGCCACAACCACATCTGCCTTTGCCGTCGAGCTCGCATCTGGAGAGAAGATGACTTTTCCGCCAGCAAGGTTCACCGCTCGTTTGATCCCATCTAGAATCGTTTGACTATTCGGAAAGTCTTCGTTTTTATGTCCCGTCCCTTGCCACGAAAGCGTCCAACCTCCACAAGCCTTCGATATTTTATCAGCACCATCGCCGATGACCATGATCGTCTTAGAGGCATCCAAAGGCAGTGTTTTATTGTTGTTTTTTAGCAGAACTAATGACTCGCGAACCGATTGCCGTGCAACTTCTTTACTAGCTTTTAAACCAAGTAGCTTTTCATTACCTGCATTCGCACGAGTACTAGGAGCCCCTTTGGTGAAGATGCCCGAAGCAATTTTCACGCGAAGGATACGACGCACAGCATCATCCAAACGCTCCATCGGAACCGTACCGTCTTTGACGTGCTGAAGCGTACTTTCATAAAGTCCTTTCCAACTATCTGGTGCCATGAACATGTCGAGTCCAGCATTGAGAGATTGTGCGCAGTCGGTATTGGTGCAGCCTGGTACTTGGCCATGACCATTCCAGTCACCGACGACAAACCCGTTGAATCCCATGCGACCTTTAAGCACATCCGTTAGCAATTCTTTGTCGCCATGAAGCTTACGCCCCTGCCAACTTGAGAAGGAAGCCATTACGGTTTGCACTCCTGCAGGCACGGCGCTGTAATAGCCCTGGGCATGAATATCCCGCAGAGCAGCCTCGCTGATTTCAGCATCACCTTGGTCAACACCATTCTTGGTCGCTCCGTCTCCAGTGAAGTGTTTTGCACTCGAGATCACACGTCCTGGCCCCATGAATTCATCTGTTCCAAATTCACCTTGAAGTCCGATCACGATTCGATTTCCATACGACTTTTGAATTTTCCCATCTTCGGAAAACCCTTCATAACTTCTTCCCCAACGGAGGTCCTGCGGCACTGCCAAGGTTGGAGCGAAAGTCCAATCATGTCCAGAAACGGTAAGCTCCAAGGCTGTTACCCCTGCGATTTTTTCGATGAGGTCTGGGTTATTCATCGCACCGAGACCGATGTTGTGAGGGAATACCGTCGCGCCAACAAGATTAGTATGACCGTGTACTGCATCGATTCCCCAGATGAGAGGGATAGCAATTTCAACGCCCTCAGGATCAACAGAGGCATTATAGTATTCATCGGCACTCGCCAACCAAGTCTTCGTGTCAGCGTAGGGTAGTGGTCCGGGAGCAGAGTTGCCTCCACTCAAGATGGATCCGAGTCGGTACTTCTTTACTTCTGCAGGGGTAATAGAGGCATTGTCTGCCTGAATAACTTGACCTACTTTTTGCTCGAGGCTAAGCTTTGGGAGGATTTCGTCGATCTGAGCTTCGATCTTCGGATCGAGCGGAAGTGGTCGAATGACTGGCCACTTTTCTGGATGGACTTGATCTTGAGCACCAGTATCCGACTGTGTAGTCTCGTCTAGACTTGTCTGCTTTTGATCGCAGCTAACGGTAAAAAGGACGCAGCTAAAAAGTAGGGGGTAGAGGTAAGACTTAAAATTGGACATGAAGCAGGCATTACGTGTTGATCAAATGTAAGAACGAAGCCCTAACCTACAACTGACCAGCCAAATACAAGGCCCTCGTTTTGCCCAGCGTTTTGCAGAAATGCTGAAAATGACTAAAGTCTTGAAGTGTAAGCTTCTATGCCTAAGCGAAGCTTGGAATCCCCAATTTATTTAGGACGAGTAAGTTGATTGGTGCGCTTTCGCCAAAACTTATTACACGGTTCCTAAAATACTTTTCAATGATCCCCACGACTCCATTGTAGGAGATGACTAAGGAGAAGAACATCGCTCCATAAAGCCCGAGCTGAACACCTAATTTCTGTAACATGGTCATTCATCACATCCTTTTTGCGGATCATAATGATGATGCCGAGAACGACGAGCGGCAGTACAAAGGCAATGAAAACCTGTGAGAGAATTTGTAACTGAGTAGGATTGGAACCTAGGATTGGCTCTAGGAGGGCGACCAGCGCCACCATAAACGTTCCGATTCTGAACTGTTTAGAGATGGTGTCAAGCTCACCAGATTGGTAATCGGCCAAGTGGATCGGTGCGATAAGCATGCAAGGAAATACTGAAGAGAGCCCTGCCCTGAACGTGCCGAAGAAGAAGAAGATGAAAACAGCGAATTTTCCTGCAACTGGTTCTACTGGTGCTGCCATATCAAGCACGTGCGCAACGCTAGTGCCCGATTCATAGAGGCCACCGCAACGGCCATGATCAATCTGCTAATAATAAAGATCAGAACAGCCGCAATGATGGAATCCTTTTTTGGGTCCTTACTACCTGTACCAATGGCGAAAATGCCTGGACCGAAGCACAACACTAGAGCGATGATTTTTTTGAAAAAGGAGATTTGAGGTTCAGAAGTAGACGGTGTGCCTATAAAACGAGAATTGAATATGATGAAGACTGGAAAGGAGCTCCCTCAGCCTTCAACGAGCAATTTAGGATAAGATCAGCGGAAGAAGTGGTGTATTATCTACCAGTTTAAGCAGAACTAGAAATCTTATTAAATGCGCTTCATTTACCTTTTTCGGCAGTTTTACGTTCATCAGCAGCAAGCTTAATTAATTCTCGTACAGCTGCGTCATTGGCCTGCTCCACCGTATGCACTTTAATATGGCGCATGCTTTTTCCAGAGCCTTCGAGTAGGCCTTTTTTGTCGCTTAGCGCTACTCCTCTGAAAAAGCCAAGATTCACCCAAGATTTGTGCGGGAGGACATATACATAGCCTTGTTTCATCTTTTGTGGTCCTGTTCCAAAAGTTGCAGCTCTATCGCCAAGTCTTACTACCTCAACTGCATGAGGATCAACTTCAAGGACTATTTTCCTCAATTCACGGACTACTGACTTGAGTGGGTCTGGTGTGATGTCTAATAGCTCATCAAATGTTCCAAAGTTCGTTGCTGCCATCTTGATCGGGTTGAACGCAGCCAAATGTAAGTAATCTAGCTCTTAAACGAACTGGTGAACAGTCTTTTAGCTAATGCTAAGAAGATGGAAATTTATTTTTCACCATTGCAAACCACGCGTTCATTTCCGTTGTTCCGAAGTTAGTTAATGATGTACTTTACCCACTCCCCAAAGCATCATCATCATGGAATCAGAAAGCTTTATCGTCATGGACTACCTCATTATTGCACTCAAACTCATTGTCGGCCTCAGTATTCTCAACGTATGGCTGGTGCAGTACAATAAGAATACAAGATGGCGGGGTGGTAATGCGGCAACCCTCAAGGAAGAATTTGATGAATATGGTATGCCCAGTGGTTCGGTGTACTTCGTTGGCTTTATTAAAGTAGCCTTAGCAGTCGCGTTGATCGCAAGCATATGGGTTGCAGGTATCGGCTACTATGCTGCCTTGGGCTTAGCTTTTATGCTCTCAGGATCAATTCTGATGCACTTAAAAATCAGTGATCCTCTGATTAAATCTTTGCCTGCTGCGATCTTCTTGACAATGTCTTTGGCTATTGCCTTTCTCTAAAAAAGTAGAAAAGGAACAAACTATAGCATCTGCGCAAATCGGTAGGCTATATATGCATTTACTACTACGTAAGTAAAAGCGGGAATGGTCTGAATTAAGGTATCTCCGATCTTAATACGTACGCCGACGCCTACCATCATCATGAGGGTAAGTCCAATTGTAGCGAGCATAGCAAGCAGTGGTGAAAAATAATATCCCACGAGTACGCCTGCGCCACCAAGTATTTGCAGAACTCCCGTGAGTGGCCGCTGGCGGTCATAGCCATATCGCGTAAATTCACTCTTCATGTAGCGCGTAGTCAAACAAGTTACTCCAAAGAATAGAAAGGAAATTCCTGAAAAAATTACAGCAAGGCTTAAGATATCCATAGGGTGTTGTGCTTTGCTTCAGGCGGCAGTCGGTCGGTAAATGCTACTCCCTTTACTACACATGTCCGAACCATTTTTGACGCGAAAGGTTCGATTCTGTAAGCTCGTTCATAGAAGTCGAGGTCAGCTTACGCCAAAACAAGCATTAATGTCTGTATTACACGAAATTGGAATCAGTAAGTCGCGACGAATCGTCGGCTATGTACTTTCCATCTTAGCTTCTTTGGGCATTTTTGGTTCGGGAATAATTAAGTTTTTCCCAACTGAAAAAATATTATTTATTTTGGAGCAACTCAACTTGTCTGAGTACACCATTATGATTGGTTTAATCGAAATATTTGTAGTAGTAATTTATTGGATCCCCAAAACTAGTAATTTTGGATTCTTTTTATTCTGTTCCTATATAGGTGCAATTATTGTTGGGGAACTCGTGATTGGTGAATTACCGCTTCCTGGACTGACTACTGGTGCAATGATTTTTATCGGCACTTTACTTCGAAAACCCTCTTTGTTAGGCTGGAGTTCAGCTTCCGCCAAAACTATCTGAAAGCCAGCTTAACTTAACTTCAAAGTCCTTTGCGTGTTCGTTTTTTGAGCTTAACGATTCTATCCCCGTAGTACTCCTTCAATTCATCGACAAAGCTAAGTGGGTTAGTATATTCGGTGACCACCTTATAAAGGTGTCTGTTTTTAGCTTCGATTAGTTCCGCTTCCAGTCGTTTGATCGTCAGCAAGAGATAAGTGTTTTTTGACCCTGTAATCTGACTAGGATTGCTTGAATTACTAGAAAGCGATACCTTAACCGCGTCAGCTGATTCACCCAAAACAATGCTTAAGTTTCCTTGGAAAATGTGCGCATGATACGCGCGTAAAGTTTCTAAACTTTCCGTTTTGTAAATCTCGATAAGTCGGCTCGTTACCTCAGTAGCTGTTGCAGTTTCTTCCTCCCTCATCGAGAACTTGTCAGGGTGTACATGCAACATCGCTTCGCGATAGAGTCGTTTTTTCTCTTGCTGATCTTCTAGGCTGATCGTGTCATCTTTTTTCTTCAGCGCGGTCTGCAAACCCTTCGGCTCGCGGTAATTCTTTCCTCTTTTTTTCTGCTCAAGCCGCTTAGCTTTCTTAGCTTTTTTGATTGCTTTATGGAGGATGTGCAACTCCTGCGCTTCGACGATTAGCTCGCTTAGTTGGGTCCGGAGAACGGCCTCAAAGGCCTGCATTTTCTGCTGGACTTCTTCTAGTTCTTTCTCCAATAAAGCGATACGTATCTCCAGCCGTTTTGGATTGTATTGGTCTAGCGCTGGATACTTATCTATAGGCATTGGGTCTAAGGTAACTATCATCTAAGAGCAATGGCAAGCGCTTCCCATATTCAAGTTAGGGAAGTTGTTAATTTAAGTATTCATTCCTTAGAAAGAAGCTCATTGCCCCTCGTTATAAAGGCCCCCGCGTAAGAATTGAGCGCCCTGGCTCTGCGCGCTCTGCTCCTCTGCGAGACCGAAGGTCGTCTCTGCGCTAAACACTTCGCGCATTAAACCCGACTAATCCGCACCTTCTTTTTCTTCAACTTCGTATTGTTCGTTTTGGCGATAAGCTGATCAGCAACACTTGCGTGAACACCTACATACGCACACATTTGCTGCAATTCAATCACACCAAGTTGTTCCTTTTGGATACCCCCTTGTTTGAACATAAGTCCAGCGATATCTCCTTTCGAAATCTTGTCACGCCTTCCCCCAGAAATATAAAGTGTGGTCCACTTGATAGGGATATTCGCATCTGATTTTTGCAATTCATCAATAGCTAAATGT
The DNA here is from genome assembly GCA_937923485.1 of uncultured Saprospiraceae bacterium. Lineage (GTDB taxonomy): Bacteria > Bacteroidota > Bacteroidia > Chitinophagales > Saprospiraceae > CALDTK01. Next base: position 1,754 of record CALDUE010000088.1, on the reverse strand, counting down.
TCAGAATAAATATCAGCGATATAATCTGGTAGTACTTCTTCCTCCCAACATAAAATATACGCAACCCCGTCGCTATGCATACGTGCAGTGCGGCCATTTCGATGAGTAAACTCCTTGTCGCGTGGGGGGAGGTGGTAGTGTAAGATAAACTCGATTTCAGGAATATCAAGTCCACGAGCAGCTAGGTCGGTGGCAAGGAGAAGTCGACTAGTCCCGTTGCGAAATCTAATCAACGCACGATCTCGATCGATCTGTTCCATACTTCCGTGAAAACATTCGTGCCGTATCCCAATGTCTGCGAGGTAGTCACTCACCCGTGCAAGTCCATCCTTGAAATTACAGAAGATAATTCCTGGTTTTGGACCGATAAATCTTAGAGCTTTTCCAAGGGCATCGAGCTTATCCTTTTTCGAGGAGACAAGCGTTTTAATCGTAAGCTGCGAGCGGCCCTTTTCCAAGTAATTGATGAAGGTAGGTTGATCAAGGCCGACGAACTTTGGAATGTACGCTTCACTTGTAGCGGAGGTTAGAATGCGTTGCCGAACATTTGGAAGTCCTTCGACGATTTGTTCCATTTCTTTTTCAAAACCGATTTCTAGAGACTTGTCAAACTCATCGAGAATTAAAGTCTTGATATGGTCTAGACTATACGTGTCTCTTCTAAACCGATCTGCAATGCGACCCGGTGTTCCAATCAAGATGGCCGGCCGGTGCTTAAGGTCCACCTTGTCGAGGGTGCCAGCGCGGCCGCCGTACACTGCATTGACCTTGAAACCAGATCCCATTTTTCGAGCCACCTGTTCAATCTGTTGCGCGAGCTCGCGTGTAGGCACGAGGATGAGTGCCTGAATGTCTTCACTGTCTGGATCAAGCGCGTCAATCAAAGGCAGGAGAAAGGCTAATGTTTTTCCCGTGCCAGTAGGGGAGAGTAGCACCACATCTGACCCTGAACGCATTGCTTTACTGGCCTCTTCCTGCATGGGATTGAGGGAAGTAATATCGAATTTCGCAAGAATTAAGTCAGTCTGCATTGAGCCTAGATTTCCTGCAAAGCTAGGAGGTATTTCATGTAAGCCAGTGCTAAGCTTATGGTATTCAGTTTTACAATTTTCTTGAGGGTTTGGCGAAAGCCTTAAAAGCAAAAACCCCAGCCACTGCAGTGACTGAGGTTTTCAATCCGGGAATCGGAAGATTTGTCTTTAGCGTCAAAAATCTTACTCCACAACCAATTTAACAATCTCTTCGCCACCTAAATGAATTGCTTTCAGGATGTATACACCTCTACCCATAGGCTCATTGAGGATTGTGCGTTTAGGCCAGAAAACAGGAAGGAACAAGAGAAAATTAGTAGAAAAAGACTTCTCATGAGCGTATAGCTTTGCGATTTGCTCTAACTAAGATAAAAATTCTGCGGTTCCTGAAGTGTGAATACTATATTTTTAGCGCAAAACTGTCCGTTTGATGTCATCACTACTTCTTTAATCCCTTCATTCAGGTAGGGGAAGTTGTGAGCTTTCCTGCAAGGATATGGGACTGTCGTCGTCAAAACCTATGTTATTCCCCCATCCCAAATCCCACGTCTCACGTCCCATGTCCCAAATCCCACGTCCCACGTCCCAAACCCCAAATCACTCCAACATAACCTTAGCATTCTGACCTTCCATCTGCTGTAGGTGTTCTTCAATTTGAAATTCAGCTTCTTCGAAATCTTCTCGACGTTCCTTGGCTTGCTGTTGGCGAGTAATACTTCTGGT